>CAYQQF010000077.1:0-7909 GCA_964419485.1 uncultured Dethiobacter sp. | reverse complement strand
TTCCCAGAGCAGCAATACTTGCCTGTCATAAATTGTTTCACTTGCAGGCCAGGAGACTGGTGGTACCTTCCTTAAGCGGATATACCGGCCATATGCCCAAATGGAGCTGTGAGTTTCTGAGAAAAGAATTCCTGCCCCTAAACAAAGCGCAAGCAAGCTGCAAGCGCCTGTATATCAGCCGTGAAAACGCAGGCAGCCGAAAAGTTATCAACGATGATCAGGTTGCGAGTATCCTGGCAAAGTACGGCTTTGAAAAAATGGTTTTAGAGACCCTGCCGGTTACAAAGCAGGCACAGCTTTTTGCCTCTGCAGAGGCAATCATTTCTCCCCATGGCGGCGGATTAACAAACCTTGTTTTTTGCCGTCCGGGAACCAAAGTACTGGAATTTTTCTCTCCCAATTATGTTAATGTTTTATACTGGGTTCTCAGCAATCATGTTGAGCTGGACTACTATTATTTAATCGGTGAAGGGAAACGCCCGGCCGAACATGTGGACCCTCATATTGTCGGTGACGATATCATGGTCAACCTCAACCAGTTAAATGAAATATTAACAATGATGGAGATGTGAAAGGAGTATTGTCAGTGAGTGTTAATGTAAGTATCATCTTGATCTGTCACAATAAATACCCTCAAAACCTGTTTACCTTATATTCCCTGCAAAAGCAGAAATATAATCACTCTCAAATGGAAGTAATTTTTGTAGATGATAATTCAACTGATCAAACCAGTTCTTTACAAAAGTATACCGGGCCTTTTCGTTTTAAATTTTTTCACAGCAAGGTAAGCCTGGGCAGAGCCGGCGCAAAAAATTTGGGTATAAAGATGGCCGAAGGGAAAATTGTCATTTTTTTGGATGGGGAAATAATGGTCGACCAAAATTTTGTTGCCAATCACCTTCGGCATTATCGCCAGGAAGAACGGATTGCCGTCTCTGGGACCTCCAGCCATTATTGTACTTTTTCCGTCCTCTATCCCAACTTTACTCCCCAACAGATCGGGCACATTCATTCTATTATCAAGGATGAACCATACTTGCTTAAACTTTTAGAAAAACGCCTGGGCGTACCTTATGCCCATTTGCGTAATTACAAGCTGTTTCGGCAGTTTGCCGAACATAACCGCAAGCTCATACCCCTGCTGACAAAGAAAGATATAGACAGGCAGTTATATAAAAAATACCTCTCCTTTCCCCTGCCGAGCTTTCCCCAGGTATATAAAAAATTTGATGCCCGTTTAACCGGATATCATTTACCCTGGACATTTTTTATCACCCGGAATGTTTCTGTGGCAAAAAGTCTTCTCGATGCTGTGGGACCATTCAATGAAGTTTTTAATGGCTGGGGCTATGAAGATTGGGAATTGGGCTTCAGACTGTATAAACAAGGGGTAAAATTTTTGGAAGACCGCGACATCTGCAGCTATCATCAGGAACACCCCTTTTCCACGCAAGATCGAAAGAAAGATCAGATGCAAAATTATACGGCATTTGTAAATTTGCATCCGGAAATTGAGGTGTGCGCGCTGACCTTAGATCTGCTGGGGAAAAAAAGCCTGCTGCAGGTTAATGATATCATTACTGATTATTACCTTCTTGAAAAAGAATTCCCCCATCAATATATTCATGTAAAAAATGCTTTTATCAAGTTAACACAGCAAATTCCCCTGCTGCTCTCCGGGGGAAGGCCTGTTACCCGCATTCTGCTGCGAACCGGTATGACGGAGGGAGCAAGGAAAAAACTGTACGTTGAGCTGGCATCGCTGCGAAAAACGGGAAGATATGCTCATTTATTAAACGCTTACACTTTATTATTGAATCTGTAGCCGCAGCCGCTTAACCTGCCGGGCAAAGACAGCCCGGAATTTGCTGCAGACGTAACAAAAGACCCGACGCAGGAATATGATGAACAAAGATCGGGGTTTTTGTGCAGCAAGAATCAGTATCCAAAAACGAGGTGCATCATTTATGGAGAAAATTAAGATAGGTGTTGTTGGAGGGCTGGGGCACATCGGCCTTATCCAGGCAGCCTGTCTGGCCAAACTCGGTTATCAGACCACAGCCTATGATAATAATTCCTTTAAAATGGAAATTATTTTGCGAGGCAAACTGCCCTTTTATGAACCAGGTCTCGAAGAACTGGTTAAAGAAACACTGAAGAGCGGATTTCTTACCTTCACTTCCCGGAGCGAGGATCTGGGGGAAAGCGATCTGGTCTTTATTTGCGTGGGAACACCTTCTCTGCCCACAGGGGAGGCAGATACCTCCCAGGTATACGCGGCGGTGGAAGAAGTGGCCCGGAACAGGAAAAAGCATGGCCTGGCCGTGATAAAAAGTACCGTGCCGGTCGGAACAAGCCGTAAGTTAACGGCATATCTGGAGGAACATAAACTTTCCGCCAACATTACCATGGTTTCCAACCCCGAGTTCCTGCGGGAAGGCTCTGGCGTTGAGGATTTCTGGCAACCCTCCAGGATAATTGTCGGAGCCTCGTCTGAAGAGGCAGCAAAAAAGGTTGCCGGTTTATACCGGCCTCCCGGAATTAAGACAATTATTACCAGCTGGGAAAACGCCGAGTTAATCAAATATGCCGGCAATACTTTTCTGGCCGCTAAAATTTCTTTTATTAATGAGATAGCGGGGATGTGTGAAACGGTAAATGCCGATATCCGCATTGTCAGCAAAGGGATAGGCCTGGATCCCCGGATAAATCCCTACTTCCTGGAGGCGGGAGCCGGCTTCAGCGGTCCCTGCCTGGAAAAAGATCTGAAAGCATTAATAAACCAGTTTCAAAAAACAGGCAGAAAAGCAAAATTACTCGAGACTGTCCTTGAAGTTAATGAAGGCCAGCGCTCTGCGATGGTACAGAAACTCCGGGAACAGCTGGGTTCCCTGAAAGGCAGGCGCATCGCTGTGCTGGGTATGGCCTTCAAGGCAGAAACCGATGATGTCAGAGATTCTCACAGCCTGCCCATCGTGAAAAAACTCCTCTCTCTGGAGGCCGAGCTGAGTATCCATGACCCCTGGGTAAAGGGCCTCCGCCAAGCCGGCCTTTCCGAAGACGAACTTCCGGGAGCAAAGTGGGTCCACTCACCATATGAAGCCGTTCAAGGAAAAGATGCCGCTTTAATTTTAACCGCCTGGCCGGAATACCGCGCCCTGGACTTACTGCGCGTTAAAGACTCCATGGCATATCCCTTGGTTGTTGATGGAAGAAACATTTTTGACCCGCAGGATATGCGGAAACTGGAAATTAATTATGTGGGGGTGGGCATATGAGATGCCTGGTTACGGGAGCTGCCGGCTTTATTGGTTCCCATCTCTGTACAGAACTATTAGCCCGGGGAGATGAAATCTGGGGGCTGGACGATCTGAGCAAGGGAAACACGGAAAAAATAGCACACCTTACCGCTGACCCGCACTTTAAATTTACAGCAGGCTCGCTCTCGCAGGAAGATGTTTTGCATGAAATCATTAAGCAAATTGACGTAATCTATCACCTGGCGGCTGTGGTGGGGGTCAAACACTATGTGGAAGACCCCGTTAAGGTAATTGAAGTAAATGTCAATCAGACCCTTACCCTGTTGGAATTCGCATGGCAGTCAGGTAAAAAAGTAATATTCAGTTCTACTTCGGAAGTCTACGGGAAAAATGCACAAATTCCTTTCCAGGAAGAAGCAGACAGAGTTTACGGTCTTGCGGACCGCTGGTGCTATGCCGTCTCCAAAAACGCGGCCGAATATCTCTGCCTGGGTTTTGCCAGGCGGGGGCTTCCGCTGGTCATCCTCCGCTACTTTAATGTGTACGGCCCGTATGCGGACAGTTCTTCCTACGGCGGGGTGGCCGCCCGTTTCATAGACCAGGCTCTCGCCGGCGAACCCCTGACTGTACACGGTAACGGAAGCCAAACACGCTGTTTTACCTACGTCGATGATATCGTCCGGGGGACAATCGAAGCCGGTATCCGCTCCGAAGCCCGGGGACATATTTTTAACCTGGGACATCGCCGGGAAACCTCTGTCCTGGAACTGGCCCGCATCATCCTGGCGTTGGCAGAAACAAAAGGAGAGATAGTATTTCAACCCCATGAAGAATTTTATGGACCCTATTATGAAGATATCCCCAGGCGGGTTCCCGACCTGTCGGCGGCAGAGGAGATACTGGGCTATCATCCCCGGGTATCCCTGGAAGACGGCTTGAAAGAGACTTTCAGATGGTACAGCCGCAAGGCAAAGGAGCAACAGGGGCCATAAATAATCGGCAAATCCATCCAACAACAGGAGTGAAAACACTTGCCTGCACCCGGGGCTACAGCAGTCGGGATTTGTACAAGAAAGTTTTCGGCAACGGCATATATCAGGTTAATACTGCCCCTTTTTCACCAAAGCTTAGCCGCGAAAATTGCCCCCAGACTCCTGGACTTAAACAAAATAAACAACATGCAGATGGAAAAGCAGCAAAACTTCTTCTTTAACAGCAGCAGCCTGGTTATACAGCGGGATTGCCTTAATTTGCCTGCTGCTGAAAAAATAATTGCGGAAGGCAGAAAACGGGGAATTAAAATTATTTATGAGATTGATGACGACTTATTATCCATAGGTGAGGACCATCCGGAATATAAAAAATATCAAGCAAAAAACGCAGTTATAAAGTACTTGAGTCAAAACGCAGATCTGGTTACCGTAAGCACCGCAAACCTTGCCCGTTGTTTTAACAACTGCAAAAGAGTTTATGTTATCAAAAATGCTCTGGATGAAAAGTTATGGTTCTCACCTGTTGCCGCACGTCCTGCAAAGGATAAATACCGGATAAAGATCGGTTATCTGGGCTCACCAACCCATAACAGTGATTTGGAATTGTTAAAAGAACCCGTTTTGAGGTTAAAAGAAAAGCTGAAAAAGAAATTCGGCCTGGAAGCGGTTCTCTATGTTACCGGCGGACCAGGGGGCAAACCTGATCAACAAAACTGGTTCAGGCAAATACCCGTACCAAAAGGGAAAAGCCTGTATCCGAATTATGTTGAATGGCTGCGAAAAACCATAGATTGGCACATAGGAGTTGCTCCGCTACAAAATACCAGGTTTAATCAAAGCAAGAGCGAACTGAAGTACCTGGAATATACTGCCCTTGGCCTGCCGGGTATTTACTGCAACACGGGAGCTTACAGTGATGTGATTAAACACGGGAAAAACGGCCTTTTAGCCCCATCTGACGATCCGGAATCCTGGGCATACTCCTTATTCCAATTAATTACGGATAAGGAGCTGCAAAAACAGATTATAACAAATGCCCGTTATAATGTTCACAGGCATTATCTTCTCAAGCACAGGGCCGGATTGTTGAAAAAAATATATAGTTCAAGCGCAAAGGGATAATTAGCTTGAAATGGATCATTAAAAACCCTGCACCGGCAGACCGGCGAAAGGAAAAATGGGGAGATTTCCATTTTGGCCGGAGTCTGACCAGGTATCTGGAAAGGCTTGGGGAAGTAATTGAAACGGATTATCAGCCCAATTGGCAGAACAAGAAAAAAGCCGATGTTGTTTTGGTTATTCGCGGCAGGCATCGCTATGAACCCCAAAAGAATTCCCTTAACATTATGTGGAATATCAGCCATCCCCGGGCCGTTTCTCTTGAAGAATACAACTCATATGACCTTATTTTTGTTGCCTCTCATTATTACGCGGAGATGCTGAAAAACAAAATTAAAAAACCACTCTATCCATTACTGCAATGTACGGATACAGAGGAGTTTTATCCCAGGGTCCGGCTCGATAACTCCTGTGAAAAAGACATTATTTTTGTCGGCAATACTCGTGCCGTAGCAAGGCCCTGCATCATTTGGGCCGCTGAGTATGGGCTTCCTTTAAAAATATGGGGACGGGGCTGGGAGAAATGGGTAAGTACTAAATTTATTGCGGGAAAGTACATCGACAACAAAAACCTGGGCACATTATACGCCAGGTCAAGAGCAACTTTGAATGATCACTGGGAGGATATGAAAGAATATAATTTTATCAATAACAGGGTATTCGATGCACTGGCATGCGGTTTGCCGGTTATCTCCGACTACCTTGAAGAGCTGTTTGCTTTATTCCCAGAAGAAATTTTGTATTATCGAAATAAAGAAGAGTTTTATAACTGTATTAAACAGCTGAATTTCTTTTATCCTCGCTTAAAGTCATCCATAGCCGCTATTTTCCCCAAAATAGAGCAAGATTTCTCCTTTAAGCACAGAGCAGAGTATCTCCTCAAAACAGTCAAAAAGTTTTAAAAGGGGGAATGATTAATGAAACCCGGAGTAAGTATTTTAATACCCACCTGCAACAGGCCAAATTTTTTTATGCGGGCTTTGCAAAGCGCTTTCAAGCAAACTTATAAAAACATAGAAATAATTATTTGCGATGACAGCGAAAACAACAAAACGGAAGAGATCGTAAAAAAACTGCCGGCATCATATCAAACTTTCGTAAAATACTATAAAAATCCTCATAATCTGGGAGCTGCCCGGAACTATCAAAAATGCTTAGCGCTGGCCTCCGGCCAGTATATAAATTATTTAAATGATGATGATTTATTCCATCCACAAAAGATAGAAACAATGATGTATTACTTCATGCATTATGAGCATATCTCCCTTGTTACATCTTTAAGGTTGCCAATTGACAAATACGGCCGGAACATAACCGTAAACAGGAAGAGCATTAAAAAATTGTTTGAAAAAAATACAATAATCAGTGGCCAAGAGCTGGCGAAAATAGTCTTGACGGAGCGCATCAACTATATTGGCGAACCGACAACTGTTTTATTCAAAAGAGATAAACTCGATGAACCATTCGCAGTTTATTCCGGAAAAGAGGCCCTGTGCAATCATGATGTGGCCTCCTGGTTAAACCTGCTGGAAAAAGGCAGGGCTGTTTATTTAACAAAGCCTTTAAGCTTTTTTAGAATTCATGAATCTCAAATACAAAATATGCCCGGGGCAAGAGAAGACGGCAAAAAAGATTGGGAAGAACACCTGTGCCTCTGGCAGAAAAGGCACGGAGAATTACACGCTTCCTCACCGTTGGCGGCAAGAGGAAGATAATAGAACAACTTCCGGGGGAGAAATGCTGATGTCGGTTATAGTTATCACAGGTTCAGCAGGCCTGATCGGTTCGGAAGCCGCTGAATTTTATATGCACATGGGTTACGATGTTATCGGAATAGACAACAATATGCGCCGGTACTTTTTCGGAGCTGAAGGGTCAACCGTTGGGAACCGCCAACGGCTGGAAAGGGCATTCGGCTCCAAATACAAACATTATGCCCTGGATATCAGAAATATGGAAGATATTAACCGGGTCTTTGCCAAATACGGAGATAATATTTCCCTAATAATCCATACTGCTGCCCAACCCTCGCACGATTGGGCAGCAAATGAGCCGCTAACCGATTTTACCGTTAATGCTAATGGTACGCTTAATCTGCTGGAAGCTATGCGAAAATATTGCCCTGATGCCGTCTTTATATTCACTTCGACAAACAAAGTCTATGGCGACCGCCCAAATCAACTGCCCATGGTCGAACTGGAAACCCGCTGGGAAGTCAGTCCTGCACATCCCTGCAGGCAGGGCATCTCCGAAGATATGAGCACTGATCAATGCCTGCACTCCCTGTTTGGGACCTCCAAGCTGGCGGCCGATCTATTGGTCCAGGAATATGGCAGGTATTTTAATTTAAAAACCTGCTGTTTCCGCGGAGGAGTGTTAAGCGGAGCCCATCAAGCAGGAGTATCGCTGCACGGTTTTATAAATTACCTGATAAAATGCCTGACAACAGGTACCGCCTATACCATCTTCGGGTACAAAGGCAAACAGGTGCGGGATGTAATTGCCTCCAGTGATGTTGTTGCAGCTATTCATGTTGTT
>CAYQQF010000076.1:0-7927 GCA_964419485.1 uncultured Dethiobacter sp. | reverse complement strand
CTTCCGACGATGAAAATGTAATCTGGCAAAAACTTTTGGATAAAAGCAGCAGGATTAAAATCAAAATAAAAGGGCCAAAGGAGACGGTTTTTCGTATCCCTTTGCCCCTGTGTGTCGCTGCCGTCGCGGCGTTTCCGCGTCTGGCAGTATGGGGAGGCCTTGGGCTTATTTTGACGAGTTGTCTGCTGGAGATTGAATCAAAATAAGCGCTTTCGCCTTATTGGTTTCTTTTCTTTTTCTTGACACCCGGACAACTTTTTGGTAATTTAAGAGCGAATTCGGGATTATCTTGAGGAGCAAGGTTTTATTTTTATTTATTGGGAGGCAGATTATGAATTTTCAGGAGTTAATTATCAGACTCCAGACTTTTTGGACCCGGCATGGTTGTTTGATCTGGCAGCCTTATGATGTGGAAAAAGGAGCCGGGACAATGAATCCTGCTACTTTTTTGCGTTCCCTGGGCCCTCAACCCTGGAAAGTTGCCTATGTCGAACCTTCACGGCGACCGGCAGACGGCCGTTATGGTGAGAATCCCAACCGCCTTTACCAGCATCATCAATATCAGGTTATCCTTAAACCTGCACCGGCTGACATTCAGGATCTTTATCTGGCCAGCCTGGCTGAACTGGGGCTGGATCCCAAAGAACATGACATTCGTTTTGTGGAAGATGATTGGGAGTCGCCGACTTTGGGCGCCTGGGGCCTGGGATGGGAAGTCTGGCTCGACGGCATGGAGATTACCCAGTTTACTTATTTCCAGCAAGTTGGAGGCTTTGACCTTGCTTTAATTCCTGTTGAAATTACATATGGTCTGGAAAGAATAGCCATGTATATTCAGGATCGTGACAATGTTTTTGATCTGGAATATGCCGGCGGAATAACGTATGGGGATATTTTTCACAAAGCTGAAGAGGAACATTCCCGCTACAGTTTTGAAGAGGCGGACCCTTCGCTTATCCTGGATCTTTTCTCCCTTTATGAAAAAGAAGCAAAAAGGCTGCTTGACAAGGCAATTGTATTACCTGCCTATGATTACGTTTTAAAATGTTCTCATACTTTTAATATTTTAGATGCCCGGGGGGCCATTAGCGTTACTGAGCGTACAGGCTATATTGCCCGTATCCGGGAAATGGCCCGCCGTTGCGGCCGTTGCTTTCTGGAACAGGGAGAAGAGGCTGCAGCAGTATTAGGGGAATGACTTACAACCGCTATTAGGAAAATCATCCTATTCTCCTGGAGTTGCGAAATGGCGGAGGTAAAAGCAGCTGGGCAAGGTGCGACTCTTTTAGCGCTGTTCAAGGTCCCGGCGAGACGGAGCCCGGGAACTTGCCCTGCAGACAGGATGTCTGCAGCCGGCACGCTGCCATGGAAGGCAGCCATGCCGGGGAGACAGTGTAGGGCGAAAGCCTGAGCCGCAGGACCTGCAGGCGCTAAAAACCGGAGCAACGGCCCAGCGGTTTTAACTCCTATACCGAAAATAGATAATGAGGAGGCGGAGAAATGACGGGAAGAGATTTTATCCTGGAGATTGGCACAGAAGAAATTCCCGCCCGCTTTAGGCCCGGAGCCATAGAACAGTTTAAGGAACAGGCGCTGGAGCTGCTTAAGAGCAATCGCTTGGCTTTTACCGAGGTGCAAACCTTTGGAACGCCTCGCCGCCTTGCTCTTTTTATTACAAATCTGGCCGGGTTACAGGAAGATCGGGAAGAAAGAACAAAGGGTCCTTCTAAGGATGCTGCTTTTGATGCAAACGGCAAGCCTACCAGGGCAGCCCTGGCTTTCGCCGAAAAACAGGGATTACGCCTAGACCAGCTAAAATTGGAGCGTTACGGGAAAAAAGAATATCTTGTTGCGGTGCGTGAAATACCCGGGGAAAAAACTCCTGAACTGCTTAGAGAAACGCTTCCTTCACTGCTAAAAAGTGTTGTTTTTCCCAAAAATATGGTTTGGGAGCAGAGTAAGGCCAGGTTTGCCCGGCCGATCCGCTGGATCTTATGCCTGTTTGGAGAAGAACTCGTTAATTTTTCTTATGCCGGTTTATCTTCCGGGAGGGAAACCCGGGGGCACCGTTTTTTAAACCCGGGTCCCTTTGTTATCAGCAGCCCCTCTCACTACTTTTCCTGCTTAAAAGAATCCGGAGTAATTCTGGACCATAAGCAGAGGGAGCTCCTTATCAGGGAAAAGGTGGAAGATGCAGCATGCTTGCTTAACGGTATCGCCTGTTTGGATGGCGATTTGCTGCAGGAAGTTACCTTTCTGGTGGAGAGTCCCGAAGCGATTTCCTGTTCTTATCCGCAAAGCTACCTGGATTTACCCAGGGAGGTGCTGGTTACAACCATGCAGAGCCATCAGAGGTATTTCCCCGTAGAAGATGAAACGGGTACCATCCGGCCGTTTTTTATTGCCGTTTCCAATAATGGGGCTGCTCCCATGGAAAATATTCGGCGCGGCAATGAAAAAGTTCTCAAAGCCAGGCTCGCGGATGCCCGGTTTTTTTATGATGAAGACCAAAAAGTTTCTCTGGAGGAAAGGGTGCATGATTTAAAGAATATTCTTTTTCAAGAGGAACTGGGATCTCTTTATGAGAAGACGGAACGATTGCAAAAGTTAACCGGGGTTTTTCTGGAAAAAAGTACCGAACTGACAGATGAAGAAAGGCGGGCCTCTCTGCGGTCTGCTTTTCTGGCCAAAGCTGATCTCACTACTCATATGGTCGGTGAATTTCCGGAACTGCAGGGAATTATGGGCAGAGAATATGCTCTCAGAAGCGGGGAGACAATAGAAACAGCCGTAGCGATTTTTGAGCACTATCTTCCCCGTTTTGCCGGTGACGTTCTTCCCTCCACCATTGGAGGGGCAGTAGTTGCCCTGGCGGATAAAGCGGATCACCTGGCGGGTTGTTTTGCCGTCGGAATCCGTCCAAGCGGCTCTCAGGATCCGTACGCGCTCAGACGTCAGGCCCTGGGAATATTACATATTCTTCTTTACCACAGGCTGCCTTTCTCCTTTAAGGATTTAATCCGCCAGGCTCTTTTGTTGTTGAAGAAAAAGTTGTCCCATTTAAGTGAAGAAGAAATTGCAGGATTGACTGAGGATATCCGACGGTTTGCCTGGCAGAGACTGCGTTATATTTTCCAGGAAGAAGGCATAGATTATGATATTATTGAGGCAGTTTTGAGCACGCCACAAGATAATATTACTTCTCTGGCGGAGAGAGTTCGTTTTTTACAGGCAAACAGAGAAAGTGAAGATTTGAAAAATGCTGCTTCCGCATATATCAGGGTTGCCAATCTGGCCCGGAACGCTTCTCCCGGGATAATTCCGCTGGAGGATTATCTCATCGAAGATGGGGAGAAGCAGCTTTTTGCCGCATTAGTTCCGGCGGAAAAGGAAATCCGCCTTGCTATTGAAAAGGAAGATCTTGCCGGCGCATTACAAAGCATGTCCCGTTTCAGAGGACCTGTGGACAGCTTTTTTGAAGAGATCCTCGTTATGGCTGAGGAGGAAAAAATCCGCAACAACAGGTTGGCTCTGTTAAAAAACATTCGCGACTTATACCTGCAGATGGCCGATTTTTCCAAAATTGTCTTCTCAAAAGAATAACATTTTAACCCTGAACCTGTTCAGGAAGATAAAATTATAAAGGAGTCTGAAAAGGATGAACGACGGCAAACAGGTTTATTTATTCCGTGAGGGAAATGCGGGAATGAAAAAGTTGCTGGGAGGAAAGGGAGCGAACCTGGCGGAGATGACGCGTTTAAATATGCCGGTACCGCCCGGTTTTACCGTTACTACGGAGGCCTGCAACAATTACTATGCTCACGGAGAAACCCTGTCGGAAAAGCTTCAGGCGGAGATCGAGGAAGCGCTGGAGGAACTGGAAAAACAGAGCGGCAAAATCCTGGGAGACAGGGAAAATACCCTTTTGCTTTCCGTTCGTTCAGGGGCGTATTTTTCTATGCCGGGGATGATGGATACCATTTTAAACCTGGGCTTAAATGATACAACGGTTGAAGCACTGGCTGCCGCTTCCGGAGACAGGGCTTTTGCCCTGGATTGTTACCGCCGTCTTTTGCAGATGTATGGAGATGTTGTGCTTAAAATTGAGCATGACTCTTTTGAAAAAGTATTTGACGAAATAAGAACCTCTCTTGATATTCCTCTGGGGCAGCGTTTAACTGTGTCCGGGTTGGAAAAGCTGGTCGAGAGATATAAGGATATTATTCTTCAAAAAAGCGGGAAGGAATTTCCCCAGGATCCACGTGTGCAGCTGCTTACCTCCATTGCCGCGGTTTTTGCTTCCTGGAACAATCAGAGAGCAATTGTCTATCGCCGTCTGAACGGCATACCGGACAGCCTCGGTACAGCCGTTAATGTCCAGGCGATGGTATTCGGCAATCTGGGCGAAGGCTGCGGGACGGGTGTAGCTTTTACACGGAATCCGTCAACGGGGGAAAAGAAGCTTTACGGTGAATTTTTGTTTAATGCACAGGGAGAGGATGTTGTTGCCGGTATCAGAACCCCCCAGCCGTTTTCCGAGCTGGCAGCGAAGTATCCGGCTATCTACAACGAATTTGAGCAGATCTGTCAGGTTTTGGAAAAACACTACCGGGATATGCAGGATATTGAATTTACCTTTGAAAAAGAAAAGCTATATATTCTACAAACGAGGAATGCCAAGAGGACTGCCGCAGCCGCCGTCAAAATTGCTGTTGACCTGGTCTCCGAAGGCGTATGCTCCAAAAATGAAGCCCTGCAAATGGTTGAACCTGCACAGCTAACCCAGCTTTTACACCAGGGCATTGATCCTTCTATAAACATTGTTCCGGTGGCCAAAGGCCTTCCCGCTTCTCCCGGCGCAGCAGTGGGCAGAGTTGTTTTTGATGCGGATATTGCTGAAGAGAAAGGCCAAAAAGGAGAGGCTGTTATCCTGGTCCGTTCCGAAACAACGCCGGATGATATTCATGGGATTGTTGCCTCCCAGGGGGTTTTGACCAGCAGGGGCGGTATGACCAGTCATGCGGCGGTTGTGGCCAGGGGCATGGGGAAACCCTGTGTCAGCGGCTGTGAAACCTTAAAAATTGATCCGGAAGGAAAAAAATTTCAGATTAACGGTCAGGTCGTAAAAGATGGTGAAATGATCTCCATTAATGGGACGACGGGTGATATCTATATCGGTGCAGTCCCGCTTGTTCCTCCCCAGCTAAGCGAAGAATTTTCACGCCTTCTTTCCTGGGCGGATGAAGTAAGAAAATTAGGGGTAAGGGCAAATGCCGATAATCCGGTTGATGCGAAAAAAGCCAGGGAATTTGGGGCTGAAGGCATCGGTCTCTGCCGGACAGAGCATATGTTTATGGAGCAGGACCGGCTGCCCATTGTTCAGGAGATGATCCTTTCCGAGTCATTAGAGGAAAGGGAAAAAGCTCTCCATAAACTGCTGCCCATACAGCAGGGAGATTTTGAAGGGATCCTGCGCGCCATGGCAGGGAATCCTGTCACCATCCGTTTGCTGGATCCCCCTCTGCATGAATTTCTTCCCAACCTGGAAGAACTCCTGGTAGAGGTAACTCTCCTCAAAGAAAGGGGAAAAGGCGGATCCGACCTCCAGGAAAAAGAAGAGCTTTTAAAGAAAGTTCGCAGCTTGCATGAGTTTAATCCCATGATGGGCCACAGAGGATGCAGGCTTGGCCTGGTTTATCCTGAAATTTACAGGATGCAGGTCCGGGCTATCAGTCAGGCCGTTGCCAATTTAAAAAAGGAAGGGCTTGACGTTTACGCTGAAATTATGATTCCTCTGGTGGGTCACTTTAATGAGCTGGAGAAGATGCGTGAGATGGCCCTGCAGGAGATAAAAGACGTGGCTAAAGAAACGGGGGTTGAGTTGAATTTCCCCATCGGAACGATGATCGAACTTCCCCGGGCCTGTGTTACGGCAGACCAGATTGCCCGTTTTGCGGACTTCTTCTCCTTTGGAACCAATGACCTTACTCAAACAACATTTGGTTTCAGCCGGGACGATGCGGAAGGGAAATTCCTTTCTTACTATGTAAGTAAAAAAATTCTTCCGGAGAATCCTTTTGCTGTTCTGGATCGGGAAGGCGTGGGAAACCTTGTTGCCCAGGCTGTCAAGCTGGGACGGAAAACCAAGCCGGAGTTAAAGCTGGGGATTTGTGGCGAACACGGAGGGGAACCGGGTTCCATCAAATTTTGTCACCAGGTCGGGCTTAATTACGTGAGCTGCTCTCCTTTCCGTGTTCCTGTGGCACGCCTGGCTGCCGCCCAGGCAGCTCTAATCAACGAAGATTAATCGAAGTAAGGTATAAAGGTTAGTTAAAGCTTAAAAAGCCTATATATAAAGGGTTTGGGAGATTAAGGAAAAATAACGCGGGGTATTGTTTCTTAGTAATTTAAGAGATAATACCCTATACATATAGAGTGCTAACCAAGCACGGAAATTGGAGGCAATAAGTATGAAAATCAAGCAGACTATTGTATTAGGCCTAATGGGGTGTTTTTTATTCAGTAATACTGCATTAGCTGCCCCAACTTTAGCAGAGCCAACTATTACTGCGGGACAGCAGGATTTAACCGTCGCCGTCAGCGGTGACAGGAGCAAAGCTGCGGTTGAGCAGAATGATATGATTACAGCAGAAAAAATTCAGGATAAGAATAGTTTATTAGAAATTGATATTACTTTCCCGGTAATTTCGGGGTTAACTGATGCTGAATTACAGGAACAATTAAACTATCATATTAAAAAGCAAGTTACAATAGCTAAGGACAATATTGAGATGCAAGCTGAGGAATATGCCCGGGAAGCAAAAAAGGATGGCCGGGAAATAAGACCATATCAGCTTTTCATCGATTTTGACCTGAAAACGAATGATGAAGCCTTTCTGTCATTTACGATAACCTGCTATACTTATACCGGCGGAGCAAATGGCATGACCGTGGTAGATTGTATCAATATTGATAAAAAGGCTAATACTTCTATGCGCTTAGAAGATTTATTTCCGGAAGGAGCAGATTATAAAGCGAAAATAAATAATGAAATCGTTAAACAGATAGAACTGCGCTCTATGGATAAAGAAGAAATGTTCTTTGAGGAAGATACGGGTTTTAAGAGTATTAGCGATACACAAGGTTTTTATTTAAGAGATAACGATATCGTAATTGTTTTCCCCAAGTATGAAATAGCGCCGGGGTTTATGGGTATTCCTGAATTTCCCATTAATTTAGCTGAACTTAAGGACGACTTAGCCGTGAAAGATGAGAATAAGATCATTGTTGAGGGCGCAGAAATTGAGACTGTCATGAACCAGGAAAATCAAACGGTAATGATCCCCCTGCGCCTGACAGCAGAAAAATTAAGCTATACTTTAGCCTGGAATGGTGAGGAGCAAAGTGTACTGCTGACCAAGGGCGAGGCATCGGCGAAACTGAAGATCGGTGATAATATTTATATCGCCAACCATAAGATACCCTATATTTTAGAAGCTCCTCCGGTTATTATTAATGATTATACTTATGTGCCCGTATCATTTTTAGAAAAAGTATTACTGTATAAACTTTGAGCAACTGCCTAATATTAACTTGAATGATCCTGCTGCTGCCAAAAGCTTATTATCCTGGTCGGATTCACTTCCTTGTGTTGAATTACATGAAAGTGTTCCATAATGTGAAAAAACGGCGATTCTTAAGTTGGAATTCCAACATCGCTCCTTATTCTGTGATTCAATAATAACAGCACGGAATAAGGGGAGATGTTTTTATTTATGGTACGAAAAGTAAAAAGGAAAAAGTCGAGAATAAGCATCATTGTAACATTTTTGTTGATGGCATTAATTTTTGTTTTAGTTTGCAACAGATTAGCTTAAGTTTCAATATAAAGACAGCAAAACAAATCAAGTAAATTTCATCTTTTTGG
>CAYQQF010000075.1:0-8146 GCA_964419485.1 uncultured Dethiobacter sp. | reverse complement strand
CGGGCAGGCAGCCGAGAGCTTGAGGCGAGCCATAGAAGTGTCCGCCGTCAATTTTGAGCGAAATCACAGGGCTGCGACCCGGTGACGATATTTGTAATTGCCGTGAGGTATATAATTTGGATGCCCGAGATTTAGTTGCTTCTGGCTTCGGGGATAGGGCTTTCCTCAGGCTCCGCTATCTTTGCCCGGAGATATTCCCTTTTTATATTATTTTGGAAATAGGGCAATAATAACTAAAAAATCGTCTAGCAAGGATATTTACAAAGAGAGGAGGGCCGTTATTTGAGTAAAGCTTTTGCACCTACAAAAGAATTCAACGCAGCTGTAAAGGCTTCTTACCTGTCGGAATTTAAAAGAGTACGGGGAGTATTGCTGACCGAAAGCAGTCCCGGAAGAAAAAGAGGCGCAAGAGATTATTTTTGGGCCTTACGGCCCTGGTCATTCAGTATGACGATAATTTCCGTCTTAGCGGGGAGTATCATGGGCCTGCTATTACAGGGGAAATTTTCTCCCGGTCTGGCCTTGCTGGTGCTGGTTGGGATGATAGCCGTTCACGGAGCAACAAATATTTTAAATGACTTTTTTGATACTATTTATGGGGCTGATAGGCCTGGTGCCCCGACAACGCTTTACCGTCCGCACCCGATTCTGAGCGGAGTTTTTTCTCCCGGAGAAATACTCTTTTTTTCTTTAGTCCTGTACAGCATTACCATTCTGATCAGTATCTGCCTTATTAGTATCCGGGGGTGGCCTATTGCTGCCATGACAATGGTGGGGATTTTTGCCAGTGTTGCATATACCGCCGGACCTATAAGATATAAATATCGGGGATTAGGAGAAATATCAGTATTCCTCATCTGGGGGCCACTGATGACGCTGGGATCTTATTTTGTGCAGGTCGGTGTCTGGGAAGAAACGCCCATCGTTTTGTTCATATCGCTGCCTCTGGGAATGTTGGTCGCAGCGGTCCTCCTGGCTAATAACTTAAAAGATCTGCATTATGATTCCGAGTGGAAAATTATGACACTTGTTGTCCGGCTGGGCCGGACAAGATCCTTAAAGTTTTTTTCCGGGCTGGTCTATAGCGTCTACCTGTGGAGCAGTCTGGAAATATTTCTGGGGTACCTTTCCTGGTGGACGCTTTCTGTTTATCTCTCGCTGCCTCTGGCCTTAAAACTTATCTTTGACTTTACCAGCCAGGCAGAAATTCCTCCTGATGCAGATCCGAAAACAGCGAGGCTGACAACGGTTTTTGGCCTGCTTTTTCTTCTTTCGCTTATTGCAGGGCACTTTTTTCCCTTTGCCTGAAAAAGGTGAGACACGTTCCTCTGCAAAAGATAGATTTACGGTCTGCCCAAGGGTTTTATGCCCATGTGCAGCGCTGCTGCTCCTCCCAGGTATTGTTTAATAACAATATTTTCAAAGCCTGCTTCCTTGAATTGAGCTTTCAGTATCTTTTTGTCGGGAAAATTCCAGGTGGATTCCTGTAACCACAGGTATTCCCCTGTTTTTCCCGTAAATATTCCGCCGAGAAACGGTACAAGATAGCGCATGTACAAATAAAAAAAGTTTCTGTACACAGGTATGGATGGTCTGGATGTTTCCAGGCAGGCCAGTTTCCCTCCGGGCTTTAAGACGCGCCTTATTTCATTTAAAACATCCATATGGTGGGAGATATTGCGCAGCCCAAAGCATATTGTTGCATAATGGAAAAAATTATTTTCAAAAGGCAGATTTTTGGCATTTCCAAAGCAGAATTTAACATTTTTAACGTTAGAGTTTTTTTCTTTTTCCCTCGCTTTCTCCAGCATCTTTTCACTAAAGTCCAGTCCATATACTTCTCCGTGTTTTAGCTTTCGCGCCAGGGAAAGCGTTAATTCTCCCGTACCGCAGCACAGGTCTAGTATTTTTGTCCCATTTTTTAATCCTATCCTTCTAATTACATCTTTTCTCCAGACTTTGTGCAGAGATAGACTGATAACTGCATTCATCAGATCATATCTTTCAGAAATGGATTCAAAAATTTGATGAACCTGTTCTTCGTCTTTTGTTGGAGACAAGCCGGGATTTCCTCCTCATAGGAAACTTTCTCAAAAGGTATTGTTTTTGCAACCTTTACGTTTATTGTTCCCAAGTGTATAGATTATTTCCCGGGAAAGGATTGCCGTGCTGTAAGGCAGTCAAAGATAGAAAAGCAGACCTGCCGCAGCGCCCAGAGCGATAAGAAAGAGGGGATGAACTCTGGTAAACAAGAGCAACAGAAGGCCGGCACCAAAGATCAGGCAGCTTTTCAGATCAATCACAGCGCTTTGTCCCAGGGCAATTGCAGCCAGGACAATAAGGGAGATCACCGCCGGGTGTAGTCCCTTCAGAATATGCTGCATTTCTTTTTTGTTACGGAAACGGACAGCCAGCCAGGCAGCGGGGAGGACCAGCAGCAGGGAGGGGAAGATAACCCCTGTGGTGGCCAGGGCCGCACCTCCCGGACCGGCTACCCTGTATCCCACGAAAGTAGCAGCGTTGATGGCGATAGGTCCCGGAGTCATCTCCGCTACAGCAATAATGTCCAAAAACTCCGAGGAAATCATCCAGCCCCGGCTTTGCACAATTTCGAATTCCATCAGGGCCAGCATGGCGTATCCTCCTCCAAAGCCGAAAAGACCGATGCGAAAAAAAGCCAGAAAAAGTTCAAACAGTAAAGAAATCAATTTTCTGTTCTCCTTTTTGTACTTTTAAAAAAATAAGGCCGCAAAAATCCCGCCAGTGCCCCGATGATAATAACAACAACCGGATGAACCTGAAAAAAAAGCAGGATCCCCAGGCAGAGCAGAAAAAGGAGCATAGTAAAACGCTGCCGGAGAATTTCTTTGCCTAGCTTTATTGCGGCAAAAAGAATAAGCGCCACTACTGCCGGACGGATACCCTGAAAAGCGGCCTGAACAGCCCGGTTTTCCCCAAACTGCCAGAGGTGTACGGCAATAACCAGTATAATAACAAAAGAAGGCAGAATAGCTCCCAGCAGGGCGAAAAGCCCTCCTTTAACTCCCTTCAGCCGGTAGCCTGCCAAAAGGGCAAAGTTTATTATCAGAGGCCCGGGAAGCGACTGGGTTATCCCCAGAATATCCATAAACTCCCTGGTATTCAGCCATTTTTTGTTTTTGATAACTTCTTCCTGTATAAGAGGGAGCATGGCGTAGCCTCCCCCGATGGTAAATGTCCCTACTTTGAAAAAGACGAAAAATAGTTCCAGGAGGTTAACCCGGACTTTCTTTTTTCCGTTTTTCTCCTCTTTTCCCTTTGATTCCTTTTTTTCTCCTGTTTCTTGTTCAACTATTTCGGTTTTATTAGTATTTTGGTCACGGAATGTTTCCAACTGTTAACCCTCCGATAGAAGATAAGCCGTTTCTTCTAATTATTTTATCTTTTTAACACGTTTTTGAAAAGGAGGCAATTTCCTTATAATAAAAAAGATGCCAGCTCCAGAGGTGTCTGTTCACCTCAAAAAAAAGTGTCCGCCTGATCCCGGTTTGCATAAGATGGAAATAAAAGGTGCAGGAAAAATATGAGCGGGGTGGTCTGGCTATGGGTAAAGGGAGCATAAAAAAAATGTTTCCCGGTTCAAATTCAGCGTACGGCTTTGTTTCTTATTATGATCAAATTGCCTCCTTAAAAGAAAACCGTATCATTATATTTAAGGGAGGCCCGGGTGTAGGGAAATCATCGTTAATGAAAAAAATTGGTAAGGAACTGTTGGAACAGGGATATAACCTGGAATACCATTACTGTTCCTCAGATAATGATTCTCTTGATGCCCTGTACATACCGGAGAAAAAAGTTGCCTTGATGGACGGCACCGCTCCACATGTTGTGGACCCAAAATATCCCGGGGCTGTGGAAGAAATCGTCAACCTGGGAGAATACTGGGATGCTTCTAAAATAAGAGAACAGAGAAAAGAAATTATCAGACTGCAGGAAGAGATCAGCTGGTCATTCCAGCAGGCTTACCGCATGCTTGCCGCCGCAAAGCATTGCCGGGATGCCGCTGAAGGCTGCTTCCAAACGCCGGATGATGTTTTTGTATCTTCTCTGGCAGAAAAGTTGACGGAAAAAATCCTGACGAAAGAGAAGAAAACGCCTTTTTTAAATAATACACGCAGACTTTTTGCCTCTGCGATTACTCCCGCGGGCCCGGTCAATTTTCTGAGTACACTGGTAGAGCGCCTTTCCCGTGTCTATATCTTAACCGGGGAAAACAAAACTGTTAAAAGAAGGGTCATCTTCAAAATACTAAACATTGTCCTGGAATACGGTTTTTTCGTCGAAGTTTTTTCTTGCGCCCTTGACCCCCAAAGTGTTGATCATCTCATTATTCCTGAATTAGATACAGCGTTCATAAACAGTACCTGGCCGCACCAGTATATTGCTTCCGATACTAATTGCAGGGTAATTGACCTGGACCTGTTAATTCATCCTGCCGGTAAAACATCATTTTCCCGGGCTTTAATGGAGGATCAAAATGCATTACAAAGGAGTTATAAAAGTGCCTTTAATAAGGCGGTTTCCTTTCTTTCCAGAGCCAAATTGCTCCACGATGAACTGGAAAAGTTGTATATCCCCCATATGCAGTTTGGAAAAATTAATTATCTGCAGAAGCGGATCCTGGAATCTATTATAAAATAACAAAAAAACGTATTATACAACAAGTTTTTATAAAAAATTTCTCTTTTTGTGAAAAATACCATAAATATCTATAAATAATAATAAAACGCCGGCAAATGACGATAAATTGCTTCCCTGACGTTCGACTTTTTTACCAAATAACGTTATAGTATTATTATCCTTTTTATTTGCCTGTGCTTAGAGAAGTCTTAAGGGGAGTATGTTATGCAGCAACGCTTTCAGCCGGAAAATTTCAAATCTGCCGGTTTTTTCGGCAGGAACTTTATTATATACGGGGTTGTTTTCCTGTTTATCAGTAATTTTTTCCTTTCCGGATGTCTGGACCAGACGATGGAAACGTTTACCGTTGTTGCCCGGGAAGAAACAGGCCAGAGTGAATTGGAAGACGAGCAGGCCCGTCTGGAGGCAGAAAAGCTGGAGCTCCTAAGGCTGGAAGAAGAAGCCCGTCTGGCTCGGGAAAAGCGGGAGAGGCTGGAAAACGAGCGAAAAGAGCAGATGGGCGCTTTTTATGTTCCCCTGCCCCCTTTGGACCAGGAGAAAAGTCCTCCGGTGAAAGTGCGCGGCATTTACCTGACGGGACATTCAGTGGGCTTGGAATCCCGCTACCGGGATCTTTTGGAAATGGTTGAATCCAGCGAACTCAATGCCATGGTTATTGATGTCAAAAATGACCACGGGATGATGAGCTATCGCAGTGAAATTTCCATTGTAAATGAGGTCGGCGCCAACAATTCCGTTCCCATTAAGGATATGAAAGCAGTACTGGATGAGCTGCACAGCAAAGGGATTTTTTCCATAGCCAGGATCGTCGTTTTTAAGGATCCACTGCTGGCGGAGCAAAAACCCCAATGGGCTATTCGCAGCAACAAAGGGGGCATCTGGAGAGATCGCAAGGGCGTCGCCTGGATTGACCCCTACGAAAAAAATGTCTGGGATTATAATATCGCTATCGCCAGGGAAGCGGCCCTCCTCGGTTTTCGCGAGATCCAGTTTGATTATGTGCGTTTTCCGGAAAATGCCCGCCAGGTGGAAAAAGAGACTTATCATCAAGCCCAGAATGAATTTACAAAAGAGGAGATTATTCGCGATTTTTTAATCTATGCCCGGGAACAATTGCAGGATTATCAAGTTTATCTTTCCGCAGATGTATTCGGAGTTATTGCTACTTCCTGGGGAGATTCCGACAGGATCGGCCAAACATGGGAAGAGATCTCCCCTTACGTGGACTACATTTGCCCCATGGTTTATCCCAGTCATTATGGGCAGGGTTATTTCGGATTGGCCGTTCCGGATGCCTATCCCGCGATAACAGTAAAGAATGCCCTGGAGGATTCCATCAAGCGGAATGCCACGCTGGAAAAACCCGCCGTAATCCGGCCCTGGCTGCAAAATTTTACAGCAACCTGGATTAAGGGGCATATCTCTTACGGGCCACGGCAGATCAGAGAGCAGATAGAAACGGCCGCACTTCTGGGTATTGATGAGTATCTTCTCTGGAATCCGAAAAATCGCTATCAGCCGGAAGTTTTCCTGACAACTGCAGAGGTGGAAGAAAAAAACCGGGAACTGCTGGAGTCCCGGATAATGAGGGGAGAAGACGTTCTCGGACGGACGCCCTCCCGGACAGTGGAGATTTACCTGGAATCCCTGCAGCGCAGGGATTGGCGTGAAGCTTTTGCCCTGCAGCGTACGGATTTTACTCTGGACCACCACAGTTATCCCGCCTGGAAAGAGAGCTGGAGCCTGAAGCCCGTCTCGTTTCAGGTAGAAGAAAAACAGGTTGAAAGCAAGCCGCATGCGAGCGTTTCTCTTCAACTCAGCGTTCTTCTGGCGGGTCAGGGACAGGAGTTTTCTCTTGATGAAGAAAGCTGGGAGGTAACACTGCAAAACGGCCTTTGGAGGGTTGCCCCTTCAACAGAATTTCTCGAAAAGCTGAACTGGAGCGAAGAGGCCGGTTCCCCTTAGCTTCGTAAACGGCAAACCACTTTTTTTCATTTTTTTTTCATTCACTTTCCCTGCTTCCAGGCTGCTGCAGAATTGTTTCTTTAAAATCCTTTAGTATTGTATTATATTCAGCTTCGAGCAGCGCTGCAGTTTTTTGCCATTGCTCCGTGCCCGTAATGTTAAACCCGGCCAGCGCGGAACCCCGAAATCCTTCTTGGGCCAGCTTATCTTCCAGGATATGACGCAATTTTTCCTGAAGTGTTGCTTTCTTTTTTGCAACCCCTTCCAGATACTGCTGAAAAAGCCCGGCAGTTTTCTGGCAAGTTTTCTTAATGTGTGCATCATCTGTCAAAAAAGTGATTGCCTCCAGGATGCCCATTGTGTTGGACGGGTTTATCCCTTCAACCAGCCGGGCAATAAAAATGCGGAGTGCTTTTTCCCGGATACTTTCCGGGTAGCGGTGTATACTTTCGGCTAGCTGCTCTTTGTTTATTTTATTCTCCAGGAAGGAGTTGCCAAGAGATGACGCTGCCTTCAAATATTTTTCGTGGTTGAGCTTTTCCAGCTCTTCTCTGTTTTCTTGTACCTCTCCGATTTTTTCCAGGGCAATCTCCAGCGAGGATTTTATTTTTTTCATGGCCATTACCATCTCCTTTAAAAACTATGATATAATCCTATCATACCAAAAATGGAGGTTAAAAGGATGCAAATTACAGAAAAAATGTACTGTTACCCCTGGAGAGGTATGGGGAATAACTGTAATACTTTTCTTTATGCCGGCGAAAAGACGGTCCTTATCGATCCAGGGCATATTCACAACGAATACCGGGAAAATTGTCTTGACAACCTGCTCAAAGAAATGAAAGCCGACGGTTTTACCCCCGAGAAAATTGACCTGATTATCTGTACACATGGTCATCCTGACCACTGTGAGGCGGCAGCGGTCCTCCATGATCAATACCAGGTTCGTGTAGCCATGCATAAGGCTGAAGAAACTCACATGGAGATAATGTCCCGTTTTTTTGAACAGATGGCCGGTCAAAGGTCCGCACAGCCGGGGATCGATCTTTATCTCCAGGAAGGAGAACTGGAACTGGGGAGCGGGGAGAATCAGGAGAAAATTGTGCTTTACCATACCCCCGGTCATTCTCCCGGCTCTTTGAGCATTCATTTTCCTGCAGAGCGGGTCCTTATTACCGGTGACGCCGTCTTCAACGGCAGTATCGGCAGAACAGACTTTCCTGAGGGCAGCATGGAAACCCTTGGCCAGAGCGTGGATAAACTTTCCCGCATCGAGGATGTGGACTGGCTTCTTCCCGGGCATATGCAGCTGCTCAAAGGTGAAGAAGCTATCCGCAGGAACTATACCATGATCAAAAGAATGTTTTTTAATATTTGAGCTAATTATTCCTTGTTTCTGCACTTTTTGATGGGGTGAGCGTAAAAGCTCCCTTTAGTACAACGGCGAAGATAGCCCCTGGTTCTGAGGTGAGCTTCAGCCACCCCGTCCCCGCATCTCCCC
>CAYQQF010000074.1:0-8158 GCA_964419485.1 uncultured Dethiobacter sp. | reverse complement strand
CCTTTTTTTCTTGCCTATCCTTTGGTGGCCGCGCTGTATTTTTGGCTCAAGGAAAGGGATCTTAAAAAAACCGCGGCTGTGCTGGCGGTCCTGCTGGTGACAGCATCTGCAGTTGTGGCTCCCTGGACTTACCGGAACTACCGGAAATTCGGGATGTTTATCCCCGTTTCCTATAACTCGGGCTATGTGCTGTATATCAATAACAATGATGTGAATCTGATGGGCGGCTGGATAGATCTGCAGGATGTACCGGCCACGCCGGAACTGGAAAAAACGGTGGATGCTGTTTTACGCAAATACGGCGGCTATGTGCAGCAGGCTTACGAGCTGGAGCCTGTCTTAAAGGAAGCCGCTAGCCGGTGGATAGCTGAGAATCCGCTGGAATTTGTAAAACTTGGGTTTTTGCGCCTGAAAGCAACCTTTTTCATGGGAGCCTGGGATATCAGAAGCTGGGCTATGAACGAAGTGCCGTCCACGCAGGATCCGGGGGAAGACGCTGCCTACAGGAGAAGCCTCAGTTTTTTTCACTCCCTGAGCGATGTGCTGGTTTACCTTTTGTCGTCCTTTGGGCTTTTGTATCTGCTTGCCAATTTCTTTCCCGTTGCCCGGGCTTTTTTGCGGAGAGGCATTTGTCTGCCGGATCGTATCCTTATCCCCACCGTCAACCTGGCCTTTTTTGTTTTGGTCATTTTTGTCTTCGAAGGCCAGGCAAGGTACAATTTCCCCCCCCTTTTTTTGCTGATTTGTGGTCTGTTTTCCTTTCTGGCAAAGGATGGGGAGGCCAAAGCTTTGTGAAAATATCTCCTGCTTTTATCATTTTGAGAACCTTTTTGTTGTTATTGACGTCTTAGAAATTAGAGGGCAACAGTAACATCCGATTTTTGGTATAATAACCATCGGGTACATTTTTCGCGGTTTTATTTTTGAGAAGGAGGCGGCAGGTTTTCATTATGGGGGAAACAGAGAATACGGCACAAGTCAAACAAAAGAAGAGGGATAAAAAGCGTAAAGAAACGCTTACTTTTATCATTATGCTGTTGGTGTGGGCGGGGCTTGTCGGTGGCGGGTATTATTATGCCATGGAGCAAATGCATGAGACAACGCAGCATTTTTCAGAACAGATTGACGGGCTTATCCTGGAAAATCAGCGTATCGGGGAAGAGATGTCCGCGGCAATACAGTCATTTCAGTCTGAGATGCAGCAGATTCAAAACGAGATGCAGTTGATCAGGGAAGATCTGGAGCTGACCGGCCAGTCGATTACGGGAACTGATACGACGCGTCAGAGCCTGCAGGAACGCATGACCGAACTGGACAAGCAGCTGGCCGCTTTAAGAGAACAACTACGCAAACTGGAGGAAGCGACCCGTGCGTTTTAAAATATACATATTTATGCTTTTTTTCCTGGCGCCTTTTATCGGGTTGGGGATTGCCTGCGCTCAGCTGCACAATTTTTCCTGCCAAACGGAGGAGCAGGTGTTAACGGAGGGTGTGCTTCTTCAAGAAGCTGAGTCAATATATGGGCAGCTGCACGCTTTAGAGGAATCGCTCGATGAAACCCTGCTGACGGCTGAAACAAATCACCGCTTAATCAGTATGATCCGCCAGGATGCCTATGCCGAGCTGCTGGCTTACGAGCAGCAGCATGCCCAATTGCAGGAGCTGGTGGAGTCTTCCGCCGAGCAGAAGGCCGCTTCCGGGGATATGCTTGATTATCTTCTCTCCAATATGCTGGGAGATCCTGTCGGCCAGACTTTCGGCAAGAATGCCACGATTAAGGTTTATTCCCTGGAAGAAGTGGGCTACCGGGGCTACATGGCCAAGGTGCGGCTGCATGATGTCGGCGCTCTGCGCATGGTCCTGGCCGGTGACAAGGTCGGCAGCCCGGGGGAAACGACGAGCGCGGCCGCCAAACGCAGCGGAGCGATCCTGGCCGTTAATGCCGGGGGCTTTTACGCGCATGAAGGGGGCCTGCTCCCTGTGGGCATCACGGTGATTGACGGAGAGGCGCTTACTTTTTACACTTATGATGAAGATTTGAGTTTTGTGGGCTTTAATCGCTCCGGCCAGCTTGTGGGCGGACGCATCGACACGAAAGAACAGCTTGACGCGTTGGATGTCCTGCATGGAGCAAGCTTTTTGCCCACGCTGTTGAAGGGCGGGGAGAAACAGACCATTCCTGCGGCATGGGCCAATACCAGGCATCCCCGCACGCTGATCGGCCACTTTAAAAATGATGATCTTCTATTTATTGTCATTGATGGGCGCCGGGAAGGCTGGAGCATGGGCGTGACCCTGGAGGAAGCACAGGAGAAGCTGCTGGAATTCAATGTCCGGGATGCTTATAATCTGGATGGGGGCGGTTCCAGTACTTTCTATTATAACGGCAAGGTTTTAAATCGCCCTTCCGATGGGAAAGAAAGGCGCGTCACAACAAATATTGTCATCATACCGTAAGCACACGAATAGTTATTTTATACAATAAGGAAGATAAAGCAATCATTTCTTTTGTTTCATTTCTTTTTATCCCTTGACAAGATCTGGGCGGGAGGAATATAATTTTTTTGTACGGCCGGCTGGTCGGTCGGTTTTTTGCCATATTTTGTAGGAGAACAGGGAGGAGAGGCAATTTGCGAGAGAAAAGGATGTGGGCAGCCCTGGCGGTCTTTGCTCTACTGGCAGTGCTGGCGATGGGCGGATGCAGTGCCGGAAAGGAAACCGTCCAGGAAACTGAAGAGCCGGCTGTGCCGGTGATGGTCGCCGAAGCCTGCCTTGGAGACGTGGAGGTGACCGGCAGTTTTACGGGTATTGTCGAACCCGAGATGGCGGTAGGTGTGGTACATAAGACCGGAGGCAAAGTAAGCGAAGTAAAGGTACAAGACGGGGATGAAGTTCAGGCGGGGAATTTGCTGATAAGGCTGGATTCTGCTGAGATTTCCGCCCAGGTGGCCCAGGCTGAAGCAACCCTGAGGGTGATTCAGGTCCAGCTGGAGGCGGCGGCGAGTTCATTGGAAGATACCCGCATCCTTTATGAGGAGGATATTGTTTCCCGTCAGCAGTTTGAACAGGTCGAAACGCAGTATAAAGTTCTTGAAGCCCAGGAAGCTCAGGCCGCGGCTACGCTGCAGCTTGTGCGCACCCAGCTTAATGATACATACATTACCGCTCCCATCAGCGGGACGGTGAGCGGGGTAACGGTTAATCCGGGAGAGATGATCAGCCCCGGCATTCCGGTCGTGACTGTCAACAAGCTGGACACGATGGAAGTGCTTGTCCAGTTGACGGAAAAAGATGTGGGGCGCGTTGCTCTTGGTCAAAAGGTTGATGTCCTCGTTCCCACGGCAGATCCTGAGCCCCTGGAAGGGGAAATAGTTTTGATCAGTCCGGTGGCGGACCCGCGGACAAAAACTTACCTCATGAAGGTGGCGCTTCCCAATGAAGGCGGAGGTTTAAAATCAGGAATGACGGCTACGATTGAGCTGGCCGTTGACAAAGTAAAGGATACGGTTGTTATACCGGCGGAAGCAGTGTTGACCCAGCAGGGCCGGCAGCTAGTCTATGTTGTGGAAGAGGACCTGGCCCGGTGCCGCCCGGTAACTTTGGGACTGGAGAACGGGACGGCGGTCAGCGTGCTCGAAGGGGTTGACCCCGGCGAGCAGGTGGTGGTGACCGGCCAGCACTACCTGCAGGAGGGGAGTCGTGTGGCGATTGTTGGAGGAGGGGTTGACTGATGAAGCTGGCAAATTTTTCGGTCAACCGGCCTGTGGCGATCATTATGGCCGTCCTGGCGGTTCTGCTGATCGGGGTCGTCTCCCTGAGCGGCCTGTACGTGGACTTGTTGCCGGAGATGAATTTTCCCATAGCTATAGTGATGACAAGTTATACGGGATCTGCTCCGCAGGAAGTAGAAAATATGATCAGCAAGCCCCTGGAGGAAGTGCTGGGGACAGTTGGCAATATCAATAACATCAGTTCCATGTCCTCCATGGGCAGTTCTATCGTTATTACGGAGTTTGAAACAGGCACAGATATGGATTTTGCCTCGCTGGAGATGCGTGAAAAGATCGATATGGTCAGGGGTTATCTCCCCGAGGGCGCAGGCGATCCTATGGTTATACAGATGGATATTAATATGATGCCGGTGCTGCTGCTGGCTGTCAGCGGTGATCGGCCGCTGGATGAATTGAAAAGCATTGCCGAGGATACCATTAAGCCCCGTATTGAACGGCAGGAGGGAGTCGCCTCGGTAGAAGTGACCGGCGGGCTGACCAGGGAGATCCAGGTAATCGTGGAACCGGAGAAGCTTGCCGCCTTTGGGCTGAGCATTACAAATGTGGTGCAGGCCCTGCAGGCGCAAAATATGAACCTCTCCGCCGGCCTGGCCACCAGGGGCGGTCAGGAGATGGCGCTGCGGGTGATTGGAGAGTACTCCGAGGTAGACCAGATTGCCGCCAGCGGTATTACGACTCCTACGGGGGCGCAGATCCGTTTGGATGATGTGGCCAGGATTGAGGATGGATTTAAAGATACGACAGGATTCAACAGGAGCGGGGAGCAGGCCGGTATTTTACTGTCCATACAGAAGCAGTCCGGCTCCAATACGGTTTCCGTTGTACAGGATGCCCGGAGCGTTTTGGAGGAGCTAGGGCCCCGGCTGCCGGAAGATGTCGTTGTCAGTACCGTAATGGACCAGGCGGAATATATTGAGTTTGCCATTCAAAATATCTACCGGAACCTGCTTCTGGGTGCACTGCTGGCTATGCTTGTGCTCTTTGTTTTTTTGAGAAACGTGCGCAGCACGCTGGTAATAGCGCTGTCCATGCCCATATCTGTGGTTACGACTTTTATTCTTATTTATTTCGGCGGCCTTACCCTCAATATGATGACCCTGGGCGGCCTTGCTCTGGGAATAGGTATGATGGTGGACAGTTCCATTGTTGTTTTGGAAAATATTTTCAGGCTCAGGGAACAGGGTCTTGACAGGATGGAAGCGGCCAAAAGCGGTACAGGAGAAGTGAGCAACGCCATTACGGCCTCTGTTTTAACGACTATTGCCGTTTTCTTCCCGATAGTCTATGTGGAAGGGATTGCGTCGGAGCTTTTTAGCGATCTCGCTTTGACGGTTTCTTTTTCCCTGCTTTCTTCCCTTTTAATTGCCCTAACCCTTATTCCCATGCTCTCTTCACGGCTGCTGAAGATTGATCGGATTGATAACAATAACAATAATAACAACCACAGCCGGAAAGAGACGGCAGGCCTTAAGCCCGGAGGATTGGTTTACCGGATGGTTCGCCGCACCGGAAAATGGCTGAAAGCGTTTGACGAATTTTACCGGATATTGCTGGGCTGGTGCCTGAACCGGCGGCTGGTGACGGTGGCAATTATTGCAGCCCTGTTTGTAGGCAGCCTGGTGCTTGTGCCGGTTATTGGGGCGGAGTTTATCCCCTCCATGGACCAGGGTATGATTACTGTTAATATAGAACTGCCCCGCGGTTCCCGCATGGAAGAGACCGATAAAGTGGTGCGGAAGGTGGAGGAAGTCTTTCAGCGCTACGAGAACGATATTGACCTGGTCTTTTCCAGTATCGGCGGCGGAGGGGAAATGATGGGAACTGGCGGAGGCTCGAACCAGGGTACCATCTATGTGGACCTCGCGCCCCTGGAAGAAAGAACGCACAGCACCCAGGATGTTGTGGAGGGCGTGCGCAGCCAGGTCGTTTCCATCCCGGGAGCGGAGATTACGGTTAGTGCCGCTGATATGGGTTTAAGTATGGGTATGACCGCTCCTGTGGAGGTAACCCTGAAGGGGGATGATCTCCAACAGCTCGACGAGTTGTCCGCCCGGCTGGCCGAACTGGTGCGGGACGTTCCCGGCACCAGGGAAGTAAGTACCAGCCTGGAGGAAGGGCAGGTGGAGATCCGGCTGATGGTAAACAGAGAGAAAGCGACCGTTTACGGACTTAGCGCCGCGCAGATTGCTTCCGCCGTCCGCACGGCCGTAGAAGGGCAGGTCGCTACCCGCTACCGGACCGGCAGCGAAGAGATCGATGTGCGGGTGCGCCTGAGCGAAGAGGGCAGCAAAGAGGTAACGGAGATCGAAAACCTGCTGCTGGCCTCCCCCCTGGGCTTTATGGTGCCCCTGGGGGAAGTAGCGGAGATCCAGGAGCAGCAGGCACCCAGCACCATTACGCGCAGCAACCAGGTGCGAGTGGTATCCGTTACCGCCCAGCTGGACGGCAGCCGGGATCTGGCTACTGTTATAAAAGACGTGGAGTCGGTTATTGAACAAAAGTTTCTTCTGCCGCCCGGCTATACGCTGGATTTTGGCGGGGAGTTCGAACTTATGAGCGATGCCTTCGGCGATCTGCTTGTAGCACTGCTGATGGCCATAGCTCTGGTGTACATGATTCTGGCAGCGCAGTTTGAATCGCTGCTGCATCCCTTTGTGATCATGTTTTCTCTGCCGGTAACGGTTATCGGTGTTATTTTAGCTCTTGTTATCACGGGAAGCACCTTCAGCGTGGTTACTTTTATCGGAATCATTATGCTGGCAGGTATTGTTGTCAATAATGCCATTGTCCTGGTGGATTACATTAACCAGCTGCGGCAGAGGGGTTTGGAGCGGGATGAAGCCATTTTAACGGCAGGCCCCATCAGGCTCCGGCCAATCCTTATGACCGCTCTGACGACTATTCTGGCCATGGTGCCGCTGGCTTTCGGTACGGGTGAGGGTGCGGAGATGCAGGCTTCCATGGCTATCGCGGTCATCGGCGGTCTGACGGTTTCCACCTTTTTAACGCTGCTTTTCGTTCCGGTTATTTATTCCCTTTTTGATGATTTGCGGAATGTGAGACGCCGGAAAAAAGCCGCGCCAGTCGACACTGCCGGTTGATTCTTGCGCAGACGGTTCAAGCGTTGACGGAAAAAGGCGGAACCCTCAGATTTTAACGGAGGTGGTGTGAAAAAAATGTATGAAGGCGACAAAGCTTCCAGCGATAAACGACTGCGCATTATCATGGCTGCAACTGCTGTTTTTTCCCGTAAAGGCTTTCACGAGGCCAGGGTGGAGGAAATTGCCGAAGAGGCTGAAGTGGGCAAGGGGACCGTATATGAATACTTTACCAGCAAAAAAGAGCTCTTCCTGGAGATGATCTTCTATGCCCATGAGCAGTACCAAAAGCGGCTGGAGCGGGAGGTCTTCACTGCCCAAACGTTTTACGACAGGCTGCAAAAGTTGTTCAGGGTAACCCTGCAGTTTATGAAACAGCATAAGGAGATGGCCTTAATCCTGCTGGTCGATCACCCGCTGGTGGGCGAAGATATCCACGAAGTGCTGCTGAAAAAAGAACAGCAGGAGTTGAAGACATTGTCCGAAATGCTGCTGGATGAGGTCCGGCGGGGAGAAATCCGGCCGGTTAATACCCAGGCTGCCGCGCTGGCGATCCTGGGCACCCTGTACCTGACCTGCGGCCAGGTTATGTTTTATGAATATGATCAAGATCCCGACTGCGAGAAGCTGGCGCAGGAGGCCATAGATATCCTTTTACATGGGCTGGCACCGCTGGGAAAAGATATGGTATAACTATGAAAGGGCTTTTATAATTTGATAACAAGGGGAAATTGAGATGCCGAAGAAATGGAAAAATATTATCTTCCTGTTTATAGTGCTGGGGCTGATCTTACTCCTTCCGGGGATGGCAGGGGCTGGAGATGGGCCTGTTACTCTTACCCTGGAACAGGCCGGGGAACTGGCCATTACGCAGGGAACCGGCTGTCTGCTACTGGAGCTTGGGCAGGAGCAGGCCGAGAAGACGCTTGACATGGTGCGCAGGCAGTATGGCCTGGGCGCGGTGGGGGTCTCCGACAGCCGGGCGCAGAAAGAGCAGATCGACGAGATAGAAGCTGTTATTGACGAAAAGCTGGATAATATTAAGCTCCTGGAGGAAGCGATAGACGGGTGGGAAGAAGAGCAGGACGGGCTGGAAGAGGGAAGCCCGGAAGCCGCCGGCCTGCAGAAACAGATCGACGAGGCCAATAAGGAGATTGCCGAACACAGGCAGGTGATTGACGATGTGCGTCCGGCACTTGCCCATATGATACCTCGTTATTATCAGACGAAATCGCTGGAAGATATGGCCAAATCCTCTCTGGATCCTGT
>CAYQQF010000073.1:0-8167 GCA_964419485.1 uncultured Dethiobacter sp. | reverse complement strand
TCGGCAAATAGCGCTCGAACCTTTTGAGCTCGTCTTTTTGTTTTTTTAATTCATTTTTGCTAAATTTTATTTTTGCCATGGCCTACACCTTATTCGTCCAGTATTGGTCAATCAGTTCTGACTTTAACCCTGTTTCCTCCGGCGCAAAACAGCTGGATAAAATTTCCCAGCCTTTGTCCAAGGCGGCCTCCAGGGGAATGTTGACGGAAAGATCCATCATTTCCCGTTCAAACATATCGCCATAAGTCAAAAGCTTCTCGTCCCAGTCTGACATTTTAAAACCCATGGATTTCTTCTCCAGGGATTCTTTGTAGGCAGCGTACAATTTAATCATGCCGTCCATGATGGCACGGTGATCCGGCCGGGTCTTGCCGTTTACCTGCTGTTTTAACCTGGAAAGGGAGCCGAATGGTTCAATGCGGCCATTGCGCAGATAAAACTGTCCTTCAGTAATGTAGCCGGTGTTATCCGGAACCGGGTGAGTAACATCATCACCGGGCATGGTCGTCACCCCAAGGATAGTAATGGAACCTGACCCCTCAAAGTCAACAGCCTTTTCATAGCGGGAAGCTAACTGGGTATAAAGGTCTCCGGGATATCCACGGTTGGACGGAACCTGCTCCATGGTAATGGCAATTTCTTTCAAAGCATCGGCAAAGTTGGTCATATCAGTCAGCAGCACCAGTACTCGCCTGCCATGGATGGCAAAGTTTTCTGCGACAGCCAGGGCAACATCAGGCACCAGCAAGGATTCCACCACAGGGTCAGCCGCAGTATGCACAAAAAAGACTGTCCGGGACAGCACGCCGCCCTTTTCCAGGGTCTCCTTGAAGAAAAGATAGTCATCGTATTTAAGACCCATACCGCCGAGAATAATAATGTCAACCTCAGCCTGCAGGGCAATCCTGGCCAGAAGTTCGTTATAAGGTTCTCCCGAAACAGAAAAGATAGGCAACTTCTGCGACTCCACCAGCGAATTAAAAACATCGATCATGGGAATACCGGTGCGAACCATGTTTTGAGGAACAATACGCCTGGCAGGGTTGACTGAAGGACCGCCGATTTCAATCATAGTATCAGTGAGTTCAGGGCCGCCGTCCCGCGGTCGTCCTGAACCATTAAAGATCCGCCCTAAAAGGTTATCGGAAAAGGAAACCTTCATGGGTTCGCCCATAAATCTGACCTCATCCCCGGTGGATACACCCCTACCGCCATTAAAGACCTGCAGGGCCACTTCATCACCTTTTAGACGGATAACTTCCGCCAAAGATGGACCATACCTGGTTTCCACAACGGCAAGCTCTTTATTGCGCACTCCCGTCGCAGTCACTGTAATAACGTTCCCAGAAATTGATTCAATTTTACTATATACCTTTTGCAAATTTATACCCTCCTCCTCCTTGATTCGCCAGCCTAAAGGCCTTCGGCATCAGCTTCGACACCTATTTTCTTATCAGCCAGCAATTGAGAGATGGTCGTTTCCAGTTTATTGAACTCGTCGCTCTTCCATTCTTTGCCATTATAGTCAAGGAAGTTCTGACGTACCCTGTTAAACCAGGTGCGGGCTTCCTCTTTGCTGGCAAAATCTAATCTGGCCGTCAAGATATCCATGAGAATATCGTAGGTATGCTGTTGACGCTCAGGCTCAACGGCAGCATCTACAGGATCAAACGAGTTCTGCTGGACATAAACGAAATCCAATAAATCGGATTTGAGATAAATAATATAATCATCCAGTGAGGTCCCTTCCTCACCAACCACTTTCATCATTTGGTCTACTTCGTCGCCCTTAATGAGAATGGCGCGGCCATACTCGGTCTTTTTCTCATCGATAATGCCCTCATATTTTGACCATGACTCCAGGGGGTGGATAGCAGGGTACTTACGAGCGTCGGAGCGCTGGCGTGACAAACCGTGAAAGGCTCCCACAACCTTCAAAGTAGCCTGGGTCACTGGTTCCTCAAAGTTGCCGCCGGCGGGTGAGACAGTACCGCCGATGGTTACCGAACCAACATCGCCGTTCTTAAGACGGACAATACCGGCCCGCTCGTAGAAGGCGGCAATCAAAGACTCCAGGTAAGCAGGGAATGCTTCCTCTCCAGGAATTTCTTCCAGCCTGCCGGACATTTCGCGCATCGCCTGGGCCCAACGTGAAGTTGAATCTGCCAGCAGAAGAACGTTTAGACCCATCTGGCGGTAATACTCGCCGATGGAAACTGCTGTATAAACGGAAGCTTCCCGGGCCGCTACCGGCATGGAGGAAGTATTGCAGATAATGACGGTCCTTTCCATCAAAGAACGACCGGTTTTCGGGTCGGTCAATTCCGGGAACTCTTTGATGGTCTCCACCACCTCACCGGCACGCTCACCACAAGCGGCGATGATAACTATATCCACTTCGGCATGTCTGGAAGTAACCTGCTGCAGGACCGTCTTGCCGGCACCAAATGGACCGGGAATACAGTAGGTTCCGCCTTTAGCCACGGGAATAAAAGTGTCGATGATCCTTAATTTTGTAATCAATGTTTCTGATGGTTTCAAGCGTTCTGCATAGCAGTTAACAGCCCTTTTTACAGGCCAGTTAAAAACCATCGTCAAAGGATGAAGCTCACCTTTTTCGTCTTCAACCTCCGCTACAGTGTCATTAACGGTGTAACCTCCCGCCTCAACAATACGTTTAACGGTCAAAACACCTCCAAGCTGGAACGGTACCATAATCCAATGGGTAAAAATACCTTCCTTGACAAAACCGATTTGGTCGCCGGCTTCCACTTTGGCCCCGGCTTCTACGGACGGGGTAAATTCCCACACCTTAGTTTCGTCGAGGGCCGAGAGATACACGCCCCGGTCCAGGAAAAATCCACATTCTTCCGCCAGCTTGGGTAAGGGGTTTTGTAATCCATCATATACCTGCCCCAGCAAACCAGGGCCCATTTGCACGCTCAATAACTCGCCGGTGAATTCCACATCGTCTCCTACACCAATTCCCGTAGTCATCTCAAAGACCTGGAGGTCAGCCACATTACCCTTAATACGGATGATCTCGGATTTTAATCTCTTTCCCCCGGAATGGATGTAACAGACTTCGTTCATCGTAGCTTCGCCGGTAAATTCCACAGAAACCATATTTCCGCTAACTCCAATTACCTTGTTTATCGTCCTCACCCATTTCTATAGCGTAGTTATATTAAAACTATCAGTTACGGCAGCGTATGCCTTTTCATAAGACTCCCGACCAAGCTCCTCCTGGAATTTCTCCTGACGCAAAGCAAGCTGAAGTTTTAAGTAGTACACGACTAAAGCCTGGACGTCAAAAATGTGACAGGCACCCACGTCCTCTAGAAAACCCCACCTTAAATGATCCAGGAAACGTTCCGCCTCCAAGGGCGAATCCAGAGCCATGACTGCACGCGCTTGTTCCAGCAAGGAGTCGTTACCATCGGAGGCCGGTAATGCCGGAACTGGATCAAAATCTAGTTTCAAAACCCGGGCTTTAGCCAATTCCAGCCGTAGTTCTTTTTCCCAGGAGAGAATCCGGTCAGCGAAAGATAAGCCTGTTGGCTCAGTAAGGCCCCAACGGCTTTTAAGTAGGGCTTGATAATCTTTCGCATCCATGGTGTCTTCTGCAAACTGCAGAAACTGGTCCTCGCTGATGGGGACTTTTTCGTCGAGCCTGATAGTTTCCAAGGCAGCTACCGTGTAATAATAATTTCTCAAGACATTTTCCTCCCCATACTCAGATTGCCTCTTTTAAAGCTGCCGCAAGGTCGGGGGAAAGAGCCTCTGCTAAAACCTCCGCTATACCTTCTTTGGAAAAATCGTACAGAGCCCCGCTGCCGCCACCGATACGGAAACCTTTGGCAAATTTTGCAGAGGGAACGATCTCTACTCCCTCTTTAAAGCGCTGAGACAATTTCCCTTTAAAAGCGTCCTTTAATTTTTCGGCATCTTTTGAGGAGAGGATAACTTTGATGCCCGCTTCGCCTTTGTCAGCCCACGCCTGGACCAGATCGGTAATAATTTTCTCGGTTAGAGACGTTGTTAGCGCGGCATCCACAGATTCACTTATTACTACGTCAAATCGTTTCATGACTTCCTTTTCCAGGCCAATCAGAACATCCCGGGCAGCCTGTTTTAACGCTTCCCTACCGGCAGCTTCTTTTTTCTCAATTTCTTTTTCAGCTTGAGCTTTATACGATGCAGCCTTGGCCTGAGCGTCTTTGATAATCTGAGCTGCTTTTTCTTCGGCTTCAGCAACAATCTTCTCCGCCTCATTCTCTGCAGCCAGGACACCCTCGTTTTTAATCTTATCGATGAGTTCTTTTACTTGAATAGACATATTTCACCATCCTTTCAATGGTATAACCATGCATAGATAACGATAGACCGGCAGATCATCTGGCCGACATGATTATCCGCATAATCGGTCCAAATATTTAAAGGGTACACAAGAGGGAATATCCCTCTTTTTCTTCCCGCATCTTACCAGAAAAGAATGCCCTTTAAGCCTTAATCCATATCCATACTGATAAAGGTCATCGCGAGCATAACAAAAACAAACTGTATAACACTGGCGAAGAATCAAAATAAATGTTTCTGATAACCGGTACCAGCACAGCAGCAAGGTTGTAAAGCATCAGCATAATAATCAAGCTCCCTGTCATGTTGCCAGAAAACGGAAACCTAAAGAAATAGGAAGGGCAATCTCGCTGATAATATTTAGGAGATCCAAGAAGGCTACCGGCTCAAAAAACCTTTGATGTAACCACCGGGCCTTTGGCCTTAATATCACCGTTATACTGTACCATAAAAAAGGCCATAATCGCCAAAGCAGTCGTTGTATTTAAGTCTGCTGTCGGTGTGCGGAAAAGCCAATCCGCTGAGGTTGACAATTACCAAATAAAACGTCAGAGCCGGCATGTACGGCCGTTTAAAACGGGTTTTAAATCGATTCCCTCCTTTCCTGCAATACTTAACTCTTCTCCCCCCTTTCCAAGATCCTGGCTGCAAAAGTTTTTTCTGATAAATAAAAAATAAAGAATAACGAATTAAAATAATTAATAGTGGCATAAAGACGGGCTTTTACAGGTTCATAACCGACAGACTTCTGGAGCGTATTTGCCAACAAGTTAAAGTTGAGCACAGCCAATAATGCACCAAAAGTCAACCCGTAAACATCCTTCAGGTTGCCAAATAAAACTAGAATTACCAGAAAAGCAAATAGAGTATGAAAAATTTCTTTATAAACTGTGTCTTAACCGTTAATATTGCTCCATCTCCGCCGTACCTGCCATTATTTTTTCGATAAATGGCCCCCTCTGAACTTGCTCAATCAGATACCTGTTAGTCTTAACTCAACTAAATATCTATTCGACAGCCTTTTTAAAAGTCCTTTTTTTAAGGGGAATATCTTGTATTTTTTTTCCCTTTCGGAGTCAGGGCTTAAGGCTCCCCAGAGAGGCCAGCCCTCCAAAAAAAAGTAAAAGATAATAAGTAAAAAAACGCCAGGCAATAATAAAAAGACCCAACACGGAAGAGGGAACAAAATACTTAAAAAGACTTGCCAGACTCAGTTCCACCACACCGCTTCCGCCAGGAATAGGAACATAGGGCAATATTATCTGTATGACAAACTGCCAGACCAGGGAATTTAAATAAGGGACGGGCGTATTCAGCCCCATCAGCAGAACCGGCCCAATACTGAAAAAACAAACCCAAAATACCACCGTTAAAATAATAATTACAGTGATCGTCCCGGCCTTCCAGCGATTGAAACAGCGGGTCGTTAATGAAAATTTTTTAATCTCGTTTTTAAGATATACTACACTCCTTTTTCCCCTGATGCTCTTTTTCATAAAATTAGTCACCCAGGGTATACCATCAAGCTTTTGCATTAACCATTCCAGCAAACCGGGTCTCCATAACAAGATAAAGAAAAGCGCACCGAGAAAAAAAGAGATAACAATAGCGGTAATAAAAATCCTGCTCAGAAATATGGGCATCGGATGTTTACTGCTGTAGCCCAGCAATATAATAATAGATGTCAGGGTAAAAACCATCTTGGTTAAAAAGGCACGTGCGATTGTTACCGCTGAAGCTTCTCCGAGAGAAAGACCTTTGCGATGCAGAATAACAATATTCGCAGGCCATTCTCCGGCGGCAAAAGGAGTGACCGCTGCAAAAAAAAAGGTTACCAGAAAAACCTGCATGGCGTCGACCAGCGAAATCTTTTTGCCATTACCCAGAGCTGCTATCAATAACTTAATACGAAACCCTTCAATGATCCACAAAGAAAAAAAGAGCATAAAACCCCAAAAAAGAAACCCCGGCCGAAGTTGAAATACACAGGCCAACGTTTCTTCCTCAAAATGGGTAAAAAAAACAAAAAGTACAGCGGCGATGCTCAACGCCAGAGAAATAACCAACCCTTTTTTCCATGCAGGAAAAGTTTTATTTTCCACGTGATTGTTATTTTGCACAGATTACCTCCCCCACAATGAAACCCTCATTCCAAGGCCTGTTGTTAAAGTATAATAAGCGGAAAAAACTGGTAATATTTAATGTCTAGATATTATAATAATACATCTATCTGCACGTCGGCCTCCTGAAAGATTTCCCCGGCAAGGGGATCGGGGTAGCTTTCTTTGAGAACGACTCTTCGTATTCCGGCATTTACCAGCATCTTTGCACACATAGAGCAAGGATGGTGAGTGCAATAAAGAACCGCACTTTTAATGGACACCCCATGCAGCGCTGCCTGGATAATGGCATTTTGCTCGGCATGCAACCCCCGGCAAAGCTCATGACGTTCTCCGGAGGGGACATTATTTATCTGACGTAAACAACCTGTTTCCTGGCAGTGCCGCATGCCGGCAGGAGCGCCGTTATATCCGGTTGTTAACAGCCGCCTGTCTTTAACCAGAACAGCCCCGACCTTTCTGCGTAAACATGTTGAACGACTGGCTACAATGCTGGCAATTTCAAGAAAATAACTGTCCCAGGAAGGTCTCATGAGCTTAATGCTCCATAAACAGGAAACGCAGCGCAAAGTTGCTTGACTTTTCCTTTTAAACGTGCTGTGGAAACAGAATCACGTTCCCCTTCCAGGGTTTGGTTAATTATTTCAGCTAAAATCTTCATTTCAGCCTCTTTCATTCCCCGGGAAGTAACCGCCGGAGTTCCCAGTCTGATTCCACTGGTTACAACAGGCTTTTCCGGATCTCCGGGAATAGCATTTTTATTCACCGAAATTCCTACTTCGTCCAGCAGTTTTTCCGCATCACGACCTGTTAATTTTTTATTCCGCAGGTCGACAAGTAAAAGGTGGTTGTCGGTTCCGCCTGAAACCAAATTATAGCCCAGTCCCTGGAGGGCCTGGGATAACACCCGGGCATTTTTAACAACCTGCTCCTGGTATTCAATAAATTCCGGTGCCTGTGCTTCCTTTAAGGCCACAGCCTTGGCGGCGATAACATGCATTAAAGGACCTCCTTGTACCCCGGGGAAAACAGCCTTATCGATCTGCCGGGCAAATTCTTTTCGACAGAAAATCATGCCTCCCCTTGGTCCGCGAAGAGTTTTATGGGTTGTGGTGGTTACAAAGTGGGCATGGGGAAAAGGAGTTTGGTGCAGCCCCGCCGCGACCAGGCCGGCAATATGAGCCATATCCACCATTAAGTAAGCACCTGTCTCTTCCGCAATTTTTTCAAAGGCAGCAAAATCGATCTGCCGGGAATAGGCACTGGCTCCGGCAATAATGAGACGGGGAGAACTTTTCCGGGCAATTTCCGCCACTTCATCCATATCGATATAGCCTGTCCGATCATTTACTCCATAAGAAAAAAAGTGAAAGTATTTCCCCGAGATATTGACGGGGCTGCCGTGCGTCAAATGCCCCCCGTTAGACAGGTCCATCCCCAAAACGTTATCTCCCGGCTTTAAAACAGCAAAGTAAACGGCTAAATTGGCGGTAGCACCGGCATGGGGCTGAACATTCACATGCTCTGCTCCAAAAAGCTCCAAAGCCCTGCTGCGAGCTAAATCCTCCACAATATCCACATGCTCACAGCCCCCGTAATAACGTTTACCCGGATATCCTTCCGCATATTTATTCGTCAAAACGGAACCCTGGGCTTCCAAAACGGCTTTACTGGCATAATTCTCCGAA
>CAYQQF010000072.1:0-8494 GCA_964419485.1 uncultured Dethiobacter sp. | reverse complement strand
GCCTGCTGAAATAATTGAGCAACCCCCCGATTCCTACGGCAGGAAGAGCTAAAACATCCAGTTTAAAAGAAATCATCTGAGCAGTAATAGTTGTTCCGATATTCGCCCCCATAATTGCGCTGAAAGCCTGTGGCAAAGTCATTAAACCGGCATTAACAAATCCTACCAGCATCGCTGTTGTAGTACTGCTGCTCTGTACCAGTACCGTTACTGCCAAACCCGTAAAAACACCAAATATCGGCTTATTCGTTAATATCCCCAAAATACGCCTGAGGTTATCCCCCGCTACTTTTTGCATCCCCGACGCCATCATCTGGATCCCAAATAGGAAAAGTCCAAGACCCCCTACCATTCCTGCAGCTAGCGTCCAGTTCACCAAAACCCTCCCAAATCGTTTTTTACTTTTCTGAAAAGCACAACGACCCAAACAGTATTATACAATATTTTCGCGTCTTTTTCTTCTACAATACATAGATTTACATTAAATTTTAGAGAAAAATCTCGGGTTCTTTTCTGGCAGTACAGCTTTGCTTGAGCCGTGCAATAGAATTATTAAACCTGTGGTTATCAATATACTTAGCCTTTTGAGGACAATTACGGATACAGCGAAAACAGCCCAGGCACCGATAAGAGTCGATTTCTGCAGGGTCATCGGGGTTGATGGCAGACACCGGACACTCTGCGGAACAAATTCCACAATGATTACAAGAACTATTGGTTGACGGAGCAACCGGCATTTCTCTTCTCCGGACATAGGGGTAGCTTCCTTTGACATGAAATTTTGGCATTATACCGGTATCATTCACCGTTTTAAGTTTATTGGCAATTTGCCGGCCGAAAAGCAACGCTTTTTCGTCATCAAGGGCATCGGGCCTTCCGGCAGCAATATCGGCAGAGCAGGAATGCTCACCAATAAAGGCGGCAGCAGCAATACCGATAAAGCCTTTTTTCTCACAGGTTTGTTTCAACTCCAGCAACCCGTCCTCATAATCCCTGTTCCCATAAGAGACTACAAATACGGCAGGTGTGTTATCCGCTCTGATCCCACGGAAAAACTCGACGGAAATTGCAGGAATCCTTCCCCTGTAAACGGGCATACCGACCAAAACTAAATCTTCTGTGGTAAAACGGTACTTCCGCCACCTGGCACTAAAGGGAGTAAGATCGTATTCCTGCGTCTCAAAGCCGGTTCCTTCGGCAATTTTTCTTAATGTCCTGCGGACATTGCCCGTCGGGCTGAAGTAAACCAGTTTTGCTTGCTTTATTGGCAAATTAAAACATCCTTTCCCCATAAATACGAAATATATGTTACCTGCTCAGCCAGTAAAACCGGTATGGAAATTTAGTACATGGGAGATACGTTCCAGTGCCTCATTTAAGATATTACGGGGACAGGCTACATTGATGCGTATAAAACCCGCCCCTTCTTCTCCGAAGATTGTCCCTTCTTCTATTAAAACCCTGGCGTCAACTATGATCATCCTTTTCAGTTCTTCTTGTGTATGACCATAGGCGCTCAAATCAATCCAGGCAAGATAAGTGCCTTCCGGAGGTGTAAACTTTGCCCCGGGCAGATGCTCCTTTAAAAACTTTTCCAGAAATAATACATTGTCATCTAAATAAGCGATGACTTCTTCCAGCCAGTCCTCCCCCAGATAATAAGCCGCCTGCACTGCCACTATGGATAACGGGTCAGGCGTCATAATACGCAGCGTTCCGGCCACATAGCGGCGCCATTTTTTTCTGATCTCTGCATCATGGATAATGATATTGGAAAGATGCATCCCGGCGAGATTAAAGGTCTTGCTGGCTGCCGTCGCCGTAATAATTTGCTTCTTATGCTCGGGAAACAAGACCGCCAGCGGCGTATGCTTGCTCCCTTTTCTGAGCAGGTCGCAATGTATTTCATCAGAGATGATTAAAAGATCATTTTGAAGACAAATACGGCCGAGGCGTTTAAGTTCATCCTCTTTCCAGACACGGCCAACAGGATTATGGGGACTGCATAACAACATTAACTTAGTGCCGGGCTCTTTCGCCTTTTGCTCCAGATCGTCAAAATCCATTTCATAGCAGCCGCCGCGGTTTATTAAGGCATTGTTGACCAGAGTTCTGCCCCGGCTATTAATCACACCTGAAAAAGGGGCGTATACGGGTCTTTGTACGATAACACCGTCTCCCGGTTCCGTTAAAATATCAATCAGGTAGGCAAGAGCAGGGACGACTCCCGGGCTATAGACAATATCCTCCGAATTGACATACCAGTTGAAACGGTGCTGATACCACCCGCAGACCGAACGGAAAAATTCCGGCGTCCGGTAGGTGCTGTAACCGAATATCTGCCTATCTACACGCTGGTGGAGCGCCTCCAGTATAGGCTCTGCACAGGGGAAATCCATATCTGCAACCCACATGGGAATGGTCTCTTCATCCGCTTCCGGAGCAAGCATATTCATAAATTCCCATTTAATGCTGTTCGTCCCCATACGGTCGACAAACTTATGCAAGTCATAGACCATAGCAAAATCTTCCCTTTCCACTTCCATGGTTTATTGTTTAATGGTGGAACAGCCTTATACCTGAATAAACCATGACAATACCGTATTCATTGCAGGCCTCTAAAACATCCTCATCCCTGACTGAACCTCCGGGTTGGACAATGTACCTGACTCCGCTTTTATAAGCACGGTCGATATTGTCTCTAAAGGGGAAAAAACCGTCTGAACCGATAGAAACACCCTTTAATTTTGAGATCCATTCATCTTTTTCTGCTTTTGTCAACCTGCGCGGCACTTCCTCAAACAATTTAATCCAGGCTTTATTTTCATTTTCAGTGATATCATCACGCAAATATAAATCAATAGCATTATCACGCTCCGGCCTGCTTAAACCACTTTTAAATCTGAGATTCAGGACTGCCGGATGCTGCCTTAAATACCAGATATCAGCTTTATCACCTGCCAGGCGGGTACAATGTATCCGCGACTGTTGCCCCGCACCGTTTCCTATTACCTGTCCGTCATAGACATAACATACTGAATTAGACTGAGTATACTTCAGCGTGATCATACTCAGAAGCAGATCCCGCTTTGCTTCTTCAGGAATAAACTTGTTCTGCGTAACAATATTAATTAAGTCATCATTTGTTGGTACTACTTTATTGCGAACCTGTTCAAAGGTAATTCCAAAAATACTTCTTGTCTCAATGTCCCCGGGCTCATAATTGCCGTTAATTTCCACAATATTATAATTCCCGTTTTTCTTGGCTTTAAGGATATCCAGGGCAGCCGGGGTATAGCCCGGGGCAATTACCCCGTCGGAAACCTCTCTTTTTAATATTGCTGCCGTTGCTTCATCAACGGTATCGCTCAGGGCGGCCCAATCACCAAACGAAGACATCCTGTCCGCCCCTCTGGCCCGCGCATATGCCGCGGCAAGGGGAGTCAGGTCCATGCCTTCGACAAAACAGGCTTCCTTCAAATTATCACTCATTGGTAAACCAACGGCTGCGCCGGCAGGACTAAGGTGTTTAAAGGATGCCGCCGCAGGCAATTTTAATGTTTGCTGCAGTTCTTTTACCAGCTGCCAGGAATTAACTGCATCCAATAAATTGATGTATCCTGGATTACCATTTAAAATTTTGAAAGGTAAATCATTCTCTTTCATGTATATCCTTGCCGGTTTTTGTTGCGGATTGCAACCATACTTTAAATTGTAAGTTTCCAATGTTATCCCTCCAATTTTAATTTAAGCAGCAAAACCATTGTTTGGCAGCAATATACAAATTCATGCCTCTAACATATCACGCTCATTTTAATAGGATAGTATAAAAACCAACAGCAACCCGAAAACTAACCCCCCAATTGCTGCGTAGCTGTTCAGCTTGTGAGACCGGGGAATGAGCTCATCATTAGCAATATAGACCATGGCACCGGCAGCGAAGGATAGACCGCCTGCTATGAATAACGGAGAAATATTAAAAAATACCAGGCCCAGCGCGGCCCCTACCGGCGACATCAAACCGGCGATCAAAGTAAGAAAGACCACTTTAGCTACCGGCAATCCGCCGGCTCTTAAGGGTCCGGCCACAGCGATTCCTTCGGGAATATTATGCAGACCAATAGCGATGGCGATATACAAACCCAGCTCGGGGCTTGCTTCCAATCCGGCACCGATTGCCAGGCCTTCCGGGAGATTATGCAGGGCAATTCCTAAAAAAATTAAATATCCTGCCCGCAATATTTTATTATCAACTGCCGGAGCCTGCTTATTCCCCTCCGCAATATTGTCGTTTGATGAGAGATGCATGTGGGGAATAAATCTATCCAAAAAATACATTACGGCTACTCCCAGTAAAAACCCTATGACAGTAGATATCATTGAGCCGTGTGCAAGAGCTTCCGGCATGAGATCAAACAAAGAAATAGCCAGCATAACTCCCGCGGCAAAACCCAACATGCCGGATAAAAAATTCTTGCCCGGTATTCCAAAAAACATCACGACTACAGCACCTAGAACAGTAGAAATTCCTGCTAAAAAACTATACAATAAACTCTCCATATTTACTACCACCCTGCTTCTTATAAAACAGTATTAGAACCCAATATTCAATAATTATACCAGTACTTTTTCCTCTTTTGTAGCCAAAACCGATTATTTTTCGCTTTTAAAGCAAAAAGCCCTTATATTAAGGACTTTTCACTGTATGACTTAACCCATAACTTTGCCGCCACTGGAAGCGTACCTTTGGCGAAGTTCGTCTAGAATTTGCAGACCAAAAACCGTACCTTGTCCGTTATCATGCCCGCTCTCCCAGCTGCACCGCAGTCCCTAAGAAAACAACCCCCATTAACAGCAGCACTGCTGCCGGGAGGTACACTGCCTCCAAGCCCTGGTCGTAGACGATCATATTCTTTAGGCCCTGCATTGCCCACCCGGCGGGCATCGCCTTCGCTGCAACAAGCATCGCCTTGGAACGAATGATCTCAAGAGGCCAGTAGCACCCGCCCAGCATTGCGGAACTCACCAGCACCATCGGAGCTATCACCTGCAGCTGCTGGCTTGTTTTTATACCGAAAGATAAAAGCAGCCCGAAGGAAGTCATACAAAAGCTGAAGGCCATTAGTATCACAAGCACGCCGCCGATATGCCCCAGCCAGTTCACCCCCAGCGCCAGGTCTCCTATAAGCATCAAAATCGTCATGTTTATCATGCCCATGACAAAGGCGCAGATCAAGCCGCCCGTAAGCACCTTAAACCTTGATACCGGGGATACGTTAATCCTGCCCCACACCCCGGTGCGCTTTTCCTCCAGTATTTCGCCCACTGCAAATATGATGGTGAACATAGAAAAGAAAATGGTAAAACCTATAGATGTCTGGGTATACATATTAAAGGGAACGCCACCTTCGCCTTCGCCTGTTTTTATGGTGCTGCCGGCCACCTTTATGGGCGGCCTTTCCTCCCATTCTTCGGCCACCAGGCGGTGAATCCTCTCTTCCACTTTACCCCTGTTTCCTTGTTTAAGGGCTGTATTCCTTTCCAAAAACTCCATCGTCCCGTCCACAATGGCGGTGTTGTAGGCCAGCCTTTGCACCGCGGCGAGAAGCACCCCGTGCAGCGAATAACCGGTCTGGGTTTCCCGGGTTATAAAAAGGTCGAACCGGGGGGTTTTCCCTTTTATGATGGCCTCACCAAACCCCCGGGGAATAATTAGCCCGGCCTCAGCCCCGTTTTCCATAACCGTTTCCCTTAAATCTTCTGTATTAGTAAGCTTGATGCTATATGTGCCAAGGCTCTTTAGTTCCTCCACCAGTACCGCCGAAGAGCCCGATTTGTCCAGGTCGGCGATTGGCAGGGCAACCTTCGATACTTCTTCGCCTATTACCGCCCCGAACACGAACATCAGTAAAAGCGGCAGCACTACCATTAATGCGTAGGGCATCCAGTTCCGTTTTAGATTAAGAAGTCTTCCATAGATTATTGGCATCATATCTAGACCTCCCTCGCCCCGGCTGTTAGATACGCTCCCGCCGCAAAAAACGCCAGTGCAATTCCCGACAGGGTAATAAGCGTACCCGTCACTTCGCTCAGGCCGTATCCCATCATTAACTTAAGGAACCCCGACATCGCCGCACCGTTTATGGTAAGATTCCCCAGCCAGCGCATTACCGGGATTCCGGCAACCGGGAAAAAGCTTCCCCCCAAAAGGGCAAAAATCTGTATCACAACCGCCTGAAATACGGTGGAGGCCTTACCGTTTTTAAGCCTCAGGTTTACGGCCGACAAAAGAACCGACAGGCCTCCCACCGCCACCGCCAGAAATATGGAAATAAGCGCCACCCCTATGGGGCTTCCCCAATCGGTTTTAAAGACAAGTTTGCTGTAATATTTAAGGACTGTAAACTGCATCAGGGCAAAAAGGGTGGTGGCCGCAAATCTTGCCGCAAAGAAGCGCAGGCGGCCTGCCCCTGCCATGATAAGCCGCCGGTAGGTGCCGTTGTTTACCTCATCAATGGAATACTGCGCCCCGTCAGCGGCTACATACAGTATAAACATAACCGCCATGCCCACCGCATAGTATTGGAAGGAGGATACCGCCCGTTTGCCCTCCACCGTAACTTCATCAATCCGGATATCCCTTACGCCAACATGATACATACCGCTGATCAGGTCTTCTAGTTCTTCCATGGCCTTTTCGCCCGCATTGTTTTCAATGGCAGTCTCAAGCAGGACCCTCTTGGCAATAATGCCTGCGGACAGCGCATCAGAAAAGCCCTTTACTATCCCCGACACCATCTCGCCTTTAATGCTGTGGTCGGGGTGCTTGATCACCTCTATGGTTATGGGGTTCCTGAAGGGCAGCGCAAGATTCATGAAGGTATTGTAAGTAAACCCCTCCGGCAGCACCACCACCGCTGCCAGTTCCCCTTTTTCCAGCAGGGCTTCGGCCTCCGCAAGCCCCATCCTCTCGTACTGTATGAACTCTCCTACTTCCTGGTTGCCCAGCACTTCCTCATAGAGGATATCCTCAAAGTCCATATCACCCAGAAGTTCCAGCAGGTCTTCCCTCTGCTCATTGGTCAGCCTTCCCTCCAGGCTGGGGCTGTCCAGGAATTCCCTTATCTTTTCCATATCCTGCTCCCGGCTGCCCAGGCTCACCATGGCAATATTTGCCCGGCCGATGGAGAAGCCGCCGCTCATCATGCCGCTGAAGGCAAACCCCAGTATGGTGGTAAGTACAGCCGGCATGCACAGGGTAATGATCAGAGACTTTTTGTCCTTCAATATTACCAATAAGTCCTTCCAAATCATGGTAAGAAGCATATTTCTCCCCCTAATCCCTCAGCGCGCGGCCGGTAAGATAAAGGAACACATCCTCCAGAGTAGGTGTCTTTACATCCAGCGACTTGAGCTTAACGCCGCTTGCGGAGGCCGCCTCGAAAATGTCGGAGAGTATGTCGCTGTCTTTTTGCACCCTAAGGATAATGCTGCCGTCCTTTTGGTCGACGTCCTTTACCTTCAGATTGCCCCTTAAAGTTTTGAGGAAGCCCTCATCTGCCCTGTCTGTCCCGAGCGACACTATATCGTCGCCGCCCATGAGGTTTTTAAGGTCCTCCTTGGTACCCGAGGCGATTACTTTTCCGTGGTCCATTACATATATCCTGTCGCAGAGGTGCTCGGCCTCCTCCATATAGTGGCTGGTGTATATAATGGTCATGCCCTTTTTATTAAGCTCTTTCACGGTACCCAGTATGTGGTTGCGGGACTGGGGATCTATACCAACGGTGGGTTCATCCATGATGAGAACTTCCGGGTGGTGCAGCAGAGCAGCTCCAATATTAACCCTTCTTTTCATGCCGCCGGAGTAGTTCTTCACCGCATCCTTTGCTCTTCCGTTTAGCTCCAGAAGCTCCAACACTTCCTGTATTCTTGTCTTAAGCATTTCTCCCCGCAGACCGTATAACTTGCCGAAGAACTTTAAGTTCTCCGCCGCCGAAAGGTCGGGGTACAGGGCCACATCCTGAGGAACAATACCCATTGCCTTTCTAATAACCGCGGGATTTTTGAGAATGCTCTCCCCCTTGAAAAAGACGTCTCCTCCGTCCGGCTTAATAAGCGATGAGAGCACCGATATGGCGGTGGATTTGCCGGCACCGTTGGGGCCGAGCAACCCCAGTATTTCGCCCTGTCTGACCTCCAGGTCGATGCCGTCCACTGCCCTGACTTTTTTGTAATACTTTTTTATGCCCCTGGCGTTAATGAGCATTAACGGTCTCCCCCTTGAACAGATTCAGCCCGCCTGAGTATTCGTCCTTTAATCCCTCCAGCGTGATGCTGTTTTCGGCAGTAACCTCAGGGAAATATATTTCCTGCTCCCTGTTAAGGTCCCAGTTTTTAATGGTCATCTCCATACTGAAGGAATCAGGTGTTCCCGCTTCGGTGAAATGGTACAGTATGTCGATGTTAAACCTTTCTTCGATGATGTAGTTAT
>CAYQQF010000071.1:6191-8510 GCA_964419485.1 uncultured Dethiobacter sp. | reverse complement strand
AGGGGGATTATAAATATCGAAAGGGAAAGCAAGATGAGCGGGCGTATTCATGATAAGGGCGTGCTGATCCTCAGCGGTTATCTGGGGCAGAAATACGCCCGAGAGACACCCCTGACACTGACCGCGGGGATTTGTTTTGAACAGTCTTATGATGGCGTGGAGGGGGATAGCGCCTCCAGCACCGAACTTTACGCCCTGCTCTCCAGCCTGGCTGGAGTGCCCCTGAAACAGAGCATTGCCGTAACGGGATCCGTCAACCAGAAAGGGGAGATACAGCCCGTTGGGGGTATAACCAGGAAGATCGAGGGCTTTTTTGCCGCCTGCAAGCTCAAGGGTTTGACCGGAGAGCAGGGGGTTATGATACCCCGGCAAAATGTCATAAACCTGATGCTGGAAGAAGAAGTGACCGCTGCTGTAAAAGAAGGGAAATTTCAGATTTACGCTATTGATACCATTGATGAAGGCCTGGAGATCCTCACGGGAATTCCTGCCGGAAAGCGGGATGAAAATGGCCGTTATCAGGAAGGAACGCTCAATTATCTTGTTCAGCAAAAGCTGGAACTATATAACGACCTGCTTACCCGCAAGGGCAAAGAACAGGATAAGTCCGAAGCCCAGGCCGGGGAGAATACTCCTGAGCCGGAAGAACCTGCTGCGGAGAAAGAATAAATGCAACATCCTCAGAGTCGAAAGCCATTAAAGACTTAATTGGAGAAGATTTCGTAAGCCATTAAAGGATCTTAAAACGGAGAAGAAATTAATATGCATATCGTTCTTGTGGAACCTGAGATACCCCAGAACACCGGGAATATCGCCCGCACCTGCGTTATGACCGCTTCAACGCTCCACCTGGTAGGCAAACTTGGTTTCTCCCTGGAGGATCGCTACCTGCGCCGAGCCGGTCTGGATTACTGGCCGCACCTGAAACTTTTCAGCCATGCAGGTTTTGATGAATTGAGGCAGGCTTATTCCGCGAATACCTTTTATTTCCTCTCCACCAGGGCCAGGGGGAAGTTCTATACCGACGTGCAGTACGGCTTTGATGATTTTCTGGTTTTCGGCAAAGAAACTGCCGGCCTGCCGGCCGAACTGCTGGGAAAATGGCAGGATTGGTGCCTGCGCATCCCCATGGTCAAGGGTATCCCCCGTTCCCTCAATCTGGCCAACAGCGTGGCCCTGGTCCTGTACGAAGCGCTGCGGCAGCAGGATTTTCCCGCAATGGGCTGAAAAAACGATTATTATTCCAGTCCCTCAAACTGCATGTTGTAGTAATGGGCATAAATGCCTCCTCTGGCGATTAGCTCTTTATGATTTCCCCTTTCTTTAATTCCTTCATCCGTGATGACGATGATCTCATCGGCATTTTTAATGGTGCTGAGCCGGTGGGCGATGACAATGGTGGTCCGGTCCCGGGACAGTTTTTCTAAAGATTTTTGGATATATCTTTCGCTTTCATTGTCAAGTGCTGAGGTAGCCTCATCAAGTATCAAAACAGGAGGGTTTTTCAGAAAGACCCGGGCGATGGAGAGGCGTTGTTTTTGTCCCCCGGAAAGACGGACTCCCCGTTCCCCTGTATGTGTATCATAACCCTGCTCAAGGGAGATGATGAAGTCATGGATATTGGCATTTCGGGCCGCCATTATGATTTCTTCCTCGGTGGCGTCTGCTTTGCCGTAAGCGATATTTTCCCTGATCGTGCCGCTGAACATATAGACATCCTGCTGGACAATGCCAATAGTATTTCTCAGCGATTCCAGGGTAATATCCCTTATATCCTTCCCGTCAATGGTGATTGAACCTGCGGTGACATCATAGAAGCGGGGAAGAAGGGAGCATAGGGTTGTTTTTCCGCCCCCGGAAGGGCCAACGAGAGCAATTTTTCTTCCGGCAGGTATCCTGATGTTTACATTGTGCAGCACATCGTAATCATTATTATAGCGAAAGGAAACATTGTGGTATTCTATTTCTCCTGTAACGTTTTCCAAAGGCAAAGCTCCCGCTTTATCCGTAATATCCGGTGCGGTATCGAGAATATTTACAAAACGCCTGAAGCCGGCAAATCCCTTTTGGAATTGTTCAGTGAAGTTGATTAAGACTTCCAGAGGCTGGATGAAGATATTGATATAAAGAAGATAAATAGCCAGTTCGGTAAGTCTCAAAGAGCCGTTGGCGATGGATACCCCTCCGGAAACGATGACAACAATATATAAGAGTCCGGAAAAGAAAGAATTCCAGGCCTGGTAACCGCCCATCATCTGATAGCTTTTAGATTTAGAGGCTAAAAAGTCTTCGTTGCTTTTTTTAAATTTGTTTTTTTCC
>CAYQQF010000071.1:0-6181 GCA_964419485.1 uncultured Dethiobacter sp. | reverse complement strand
TCCACTTTCTCATTGGCAAAGGATTTAACGACCCTGATACCGGCCAGGCTATCCTGCAGACCGGAATTGACCCTGGCAATTTTAACCCGGTTATCCATAAAGACGGCTTCCATCTTTAAGTTCCGGTGAATACTGAAGACAACCATAATTAACGTGACAACGAGCAGGAGTAAAGTCATTTTAACATTGATCAGCATAAGAAGGATAAAGGAACCGATTATCTTTAACGCTGAAATAAATAAATTTTCGGGTCCGTGATGGGCCAGTTCGGAGATATCAAAGAGATCATTGACCAGCCTGGACATCATCTCTCCCGTATTGTTTCTATCGTAGTAAGAAAAGGAAAGCCGTTGGAAATGGGTAAATAAGTCTTTGCGCATATCGGCTTCCATCCTGGCTCCCATAATATGACCCCAGCAGGTAATAAAATACTGGCAAAAATATTTGAGAACATAAAGAACCAGCAAAGCAAGGCCCACGTAACCTATGGACTGCAGAATGGTTTCTTTGTCCAGGGTAAACAAGGTTTTGCTTAAGTAATTAAGAACCTGGGGAAAAGAAAGATCTACCGCCGAGACAATTATTGCGCATAACATATCGGTATAGAAAAGAAAGCGGTAAGGCTTATAATATTGAGCAAATTTTTTTAAAATGTCCATAAAAACCACTCTTTCAAAAAAACAACCTGCAGGGTATGCAGGGGGATCAGGCAAACTAATATAATTATAACATATTTTTAGAAGTCAAGAATCTATTATGAAGACCTGCTTTTCAAATCAAGATTAGCCGGCATTGTCAGTACCGGCTAATCTTTTCACAACGGATAGTTTTTGATCACCTTGATTAGAACCTCCCTTAAATCTTGAACAGCATCGTCTTGCTCATAGCCCATACAGCGGCTGTACTTCTTCACAGCAGGGAGAAAACGGGTTATTATCTCTTCCAATGCCGCCTCATCCCCTTGTTGGGCTCTAAAAACTAATTTCTTAAGTTCGGGACTCATGCTGTAAAACCTATTCTGACACATTCTTTTCTCATTCTCAGCAAGGCTTGTTTTTTCAGCTGGTTGACCCGCTGCTGACGAATTCCCAGCTTTTTAGCGGTTTGAGTTTCAGTATGCTCCAGCATAAACATTTCCTTGATCACGAGCTGTTCTCTGGGGGTCAGGCTAAGCAGAATTTGTTTAAGCAGAGTGTCCCTGATTACTTTTTCTTCCACTCCTTCTTCTTTTCCCGGAACAAATTCGCCCCATGTCCGTTTATCTCCTAATCCGGGGTTGTTTACAGGGGCATCGTACACTAACAGTTCTCTTTGTTCCCGGTTGCGATATTGAGAAGCCTTGCGGGCGGCAAAACGACGTAAGGAAGTTACTAAGTACATGGTAATCTCAGCATTGGATTGACCCATTATCGATCACTCTCCTCGGTATTGCTTTCATCGATTATCATCTTATTTTTTGTTACATGCCGGCCGGCCATGGCAACTGATGCAGCCAGTAAACCGTTCAACAAGTGCAGAAATAAGTTGCCCCAGACGAACTGGCCGTTAAACCAGACAGTCAGGATCGTAACGACCTCGGCGACTATTACTGCCAACCAACGAGTTCGGAAGCGTTTAAACAGCTTTAATGCTTTAACTGTTTCCACAATCAAGGCCGTAGCTGCAGCAGAACCGGCAATTGTCCCCAAAAACACGTAAGTAAAAGGTTCTTGCATAAAAACACCTCCCGAGAATTAAAAAGCTGCCTTAACGCAAGGCAGATTGCTTTCAATTTTCGTGTTAACAAGGCATTCATGTTTAGATACTTACTTGATGCTTTGGACCTTCGACTTTGCGTCCCTACCTTTCGATAGGTTTACCTTTTTCATTTTCCAATTGGCTTCTGAGCTTATGTATGCGCAGTTAGAACCACCACCTTTTTAAGTAATGCTTTTAATCTATAAAGAGGCATTATACTCCTTTTTTACAACCCCTGCCATAAAAAATTACATTTATGGTAATCATTAATTACTAGAGCTTGGATATACTGATGCTATTATTGTCCTTGTAACTAATACGACATAAATTTAAGGTAAAAAGTTCCAGATTAGCAGTAACCTTTTTCCATCAATTTATATTAAATTTCGACTTCTCCGTCATCTGGAAGGGTTTCACTTTAGGTATTCCAGGATATTTTGCCGCTGTGATATAATAATGTGATAGAAAGCAAATTTTTGGCGGAAGTTTTGTATTTAATCCCGGTGAACAGGAGGACTAGCCTTGTCGGATATTGTTAGAAGAATATACGTGGAAAAACGCAGAGGGTTTGACATTGAAGCCCGGGACCTGTTCCAGGACCTGAAAGAGAACCTGCAGATCAGGGCGCTAAAAGAACTGCGCATTGTGAACCGCTATGACATTTCGGGAATTACCGGGGAAGAATATGCCCTGGCCAGGAACCTGATTTTTTCCGAGCCTCCCGTGGACCTCGCTTATGACGAAGAACTGCCGTTTGGACCGGAAGAAAAGGCTTTTGCCGTGGAGTATCTTCCCGGACAGTTTGACCAGCGGGCGGACTCGGCAGCTCAGTGCGTGCAGATCCTCACCCAGAAGGAACAGCCACTGGTGCAGACGGCCAGGGTTATCGTTCTTCGGGGCGATATCTCGCCTGAGGATCTGGCGAAAATAAAAAACTACTGCATTAACCCCATCGAGTCCAGAGAGGCTTCCCTGGAGAAACCGGAAACTCTGGAGATGGAAACAGTTATTCCGGAAGATGTGGCCGTTTTGGACGGGTTTATCTCCATGGGCCGGGAAGAGCTCCAGTCGCTGCTGGAGGACCTGGGTCTGGCCATGAGCCAGGAAGACCTGCTTTTCTGCCGGCAGTATTTTCGGGATACGGAAAAGAGAGATCCGACCATCACGGAGATCCGTGTCCTGGACACCTACTGGTCCGATCACTGCCGCCATACAACCTTTATGTCCGCTATTGAAGAAGTGAAGATCCGTGAAGGCCGGTTTGCCGCTCCTGTGAAAGCCGCCTTCGAGGAATATCTCGCTTCCAGGCGTTATCTGTACGGCGAGGAAGAAATGCAGCGGGAAATTTGCCTCATGGATATCGCGCTCATGGGGATGAAAGAGCTAAAGAAGAAAGGAAAACTTGCAGACCTGGACGAGTCTGACGAGATAAATGCCTGCAGTATTATTGTGGAGGCCGAAGTGGACGGTCGCCGGGAAGAATGGCTGGTCATGTTTAAAAATGAGACGCACAATCATCCTACGGAAATTGAACCCTTCGGCGGCGCGGCGACCTGCCTCGGAGGGGCGATACGGGACCCGCTTTCCGGAAGGGTCTATGTTTACCAGGCCATGCGCGTTACCGGCAGCGGTGATCCCCGGACAAGAGTCGACGATACCCTGTACGGAAAACTTCCCCAGAGAAAGATTACTGCCGGGGCAGCAGCCGGTTTCAGCTCTTACGGGAACCAGATCGGGCTGGCCACCGGGCAGGTGGCCGAGGTTTACGACCCCGGCTTTATTGCCAAGCGCATGGAGATCGGAGCCGTCATCGGGGCAGCCCCCCGTAAGAATGTCGTCCGTAAAAAGCCCGCCGCAGGGGATGTGGTGCTGCTGGTGGGCGGGAGAACAGGACGGGACGGCTGCGGCGGGGCCACCGGCTCTTCCAAGGAGCATACCGTAGACTCTCTTTCCACTTGCGGCGCGGAGGTCCAGAAGGGGAACCCCCCCACGGAGAGAAAGATCCAGAGATTATTCCGGAATCCCCGGGCCGCTATACTGATTAAAAAATGCAATGATTTCGGAGCAGGCGGTGTTTCCGTGGCTATCGGCGAGCTGACGGAGAGCCTGGAGATCGATCTGGATGCCGTGCCGAGGAAATACGAGGGGCTGGACGGCACCGAGCTGGCCATCTCCGAATCACAGGAGAGGATGGCCGTGTTGGTGGCAGCAAAGGACGCGGAAACTTTCTGCCGGCTGGCCCGTGAAGAGAACCTGGAGGCCACGGTGGTCGCCAGGGTCACCTCCAGCGGAAGGCTGCGCATGCACTGGCGGGGGAAAACCATCGTGGACCTCAGCAGGGCCTTCCTGAACACCAGCGGTGTGCGCCAGCAGGCTAAGGTGCACGTCCTCCCGCCTGATGAGCAAAGCTGTTATTTCCAGGCGCTGCCGGAGGTCGTGGCAGCAGAGCTTCCTGACCTGCGCAAAGCCTGGCTGGCTAATCTGCGGGATCTCAACGTCTGCAGCCAGAAAGGGCTGGCGGAGCGTTTTGACAGCACCATTGGAGCCGGGACCATTCTTCTGCCTTTCGGGGGAAAATATCAAGAGACACCTGCCGAGGGGATGGCGGCCAGGCTTCCGGTTCTGGACGGGGAAACCTCGACGGCAACCATTATGGCCTTTGGCTATAATCCCTCACTGGCCAAATGGAGCCCATTCCACGGAGCGATGTACGCCGTCGTGGAAGCGGTGAGCAAGATTGTGGCCCTGGGGGGCGATCGGCGCAAAGTCCGCCTCACCCTGCAGGAATATTTCGAGAAACTGGGGAAAGATCCCGTCCGCTGGGGCAAGCCTTTCAGCGCACTGCTCGGCGCATTTTATGCCCAGAAGGAGCTGGAGATCCCGGCCATCGGCGGAAAGGACAGCATGTCCGGCACCTTTATGGACCTGCATGTTCCGCCTACCCTGGTTGCCTTTGCCGTGGCGGCTGCGGATGCAGGGAAAAACGGGAACAAAATTGTTTCCCAGGAGTTTAAAAAAGCAGGGAGCAAGGTCGTCCTGGTGTCGGTCCCGGTGGACGAAGAAACGCAGATCCCTAATTTTAATTATATGAAGAAAAATTTTGCCCTTGTCAACCGGCTGATCTCTAAAGGGCTGGTTTTGGCTTCCCATACAGTGGGGACGGGCGGGATCGCCGCGGCGATCAGCAAGATGGCTTTTGGAAACAGTGTGGGAATGGTTTTCAGCGAAAGCCTTGAACCCAAGGATCTTTTTACACCGTCCTACGGTTCGCTTATTTTGGAGATGGACGAGGGAGTTGACCTCGAAGGCGAATTTGCCGGCGTGCCCTATCTGCTTCTCGGCCATACCTCTGGCGAAGAACAAATTACCGTCGGCGGCACGGCAATTTCCCTGCGGGAAGCCGGCGAGGAGTGGCGCAAACCACTGGAGAAAGTTTTCCCCAACAGCACGGGGACCATCCCGGAGCCGCCCCCGCAGCTTTTCTTTTCTGATAGAAACAATGTCCGCCCACTGCTCCAAACGGCCCGTCCCAGGGTTTTTATTCCCATATTTCCAGGGACCAACTGCGAGTACGACTCGGCCCGGGCTTTTGAAAAAGCGGGAGGCCTGGCGGAGACCCTGGTAATCAACAACCTTACTTCAGCGGATGTTGAAGCCTCCATTAAGGCCATGGAAAAGAAAATAAAAGAAGCCCAGATCATCATGATCCCCGGAGGGTTCAGCGCGGGAGATGAACCGGAAGGCTCGGGAAAATTCATCGCAGCCGTGTTCCGCAACCCCCGTATCAAGGAGGCGGTTACGGAACTGATCGAAACAAGGGATGGCCTGATCCTGGGGATCTGCAACGGTTTTCAAGCCCTTATCAAACTGGGCCTGCTTCCTTACGGCGAAATTAGAGAGATTACCGTAACTTCCCCGACGCTGACCTTTAATACCATCGGACGTCACGTTTCCCGCATGGTCCGCACCAGGATAGCTTCGTGCCTTTCTCCGTGGTTCAGCAATGTGGAGGTCGGAGATATTCATGCTGTCGCCGTTTCTCATGGAGAGGGAAGATTCGTGGCTGAAGAAATGCTTCTGCAAGAGCTGGCACTAAAAGGACAGATCGCCACCCAGTACGTGGACCCGGACGGCCGGGCCAGTTACGACTTTGACTTTAACCCCAACGGATCATACTGGGCTGTTGAAGGTATTACCAGCCCGGATGGGCGCATCCTGGGCAAGATGGGCCACTCCGAGCGCATCGGCTCCCTTGTGGCCGTCAATATCCCCGGAGAAAAAGACCAGCGCATCTTTGCCGCGGGAGTTGCCTACTTTAAGTAGATCGCCAACCGCTTAAACACCAAACGGGATTCTCAGGTTTTTAGAGACAGGATGCTGCAGAAATTATTTGATTTCTGCAGCTTTTTCCATAATGCACATACCTTTTGTCTTTTGGAGTAAG
>CAYQQF010000070.1:0-8608 GCA_964419485.1 uncultured Dethiobacter sp. | reverse complement strand
ATATAAGGAAACGCTTTTGTCAACTCTCTTTTGACGACGCTGACGCAGCACCGGGTTTGTCGACAATAGCAAAAGAAACCTCTCCTGAAGCAACGACCCTGCCGCCCACGCTGGCCCGTCCTTTTCCCTTCCCGGCACGCCCCCTTATTCCGGTCAGCATTACTTCCAGGTGCAGTGTATCCCCCGGGCAGACAACACCCCGAAAATGAACATTGTTAAAACCCCGTAATAAAGCCAGCTTCCCTTTAAATTCCTCTTTGCTGAGAACGGCTACAGCCCCTACCTGTGCCAGAGCTTCCATAATAAGCACTCCCGGCATAACCGGCTGCTCCGGGAAATGCCCCTGGAAAAAAGGTTCATTAACAGAAATATTTTTCAGCCCTACCGCCTTTTCCCCCGCTATCACTTCAATAATGCGGTCTATGAACAAAAAAGGATAGCGGTGGGGAATAATCTTCATAATCTCCTCAACCGACAAGGCCTTTTCCACCATCCTGACTCTCCTTTACAAGTTTGCCCGATATTTTTAAGCTCCTCTTCCTTCTTCGGCGCTCTCATCCTGAAGTATTTCGCTTATCTTCTCCGCCTGCGGAGCAAAAAGAAGAGGAGAACTCTTCATGCAGCCGCTTTCATTTTCCATCTGCCGGTAAAAAAATCCAAGACGTTCTTCCAGAGCTTCAAGACGCCCCAGGTCTCGTTCTTTTTCCAGATAATCAGCCAGCTTGTCTATAAATAACCCGCTGTTTTCTTTCCACAGCGTCATGATCTCCTTTGCTTTAAGACGGGCGGAGATTTCTTCCCTTATTTCAAACCCCGCAGACCCCATGGGGAATAAAGATATCTCTTCCAGGTAAGAAGGGATATAGACTTCCGCCTGATATTTTTCTTTCAGCAGGCCTGCCAGGTAGTTCAGAGGTTCATTTTCTCCGTGAACCAGGATAATCTGGGAAGGAAATTCTTTTATTTTGCCGACCCACTTAATAATCTCGTTACAGTCGGCATGCGCGGAGAAACCGCCTATGGAGGCAATACGCGCCCGAACTTTAATTTCTTCCCCAAAAATTGTCACGCGCTCGGCACCTTCCTGTAATAAACGCCCCAGGGAGCCCTGGGCCTGATAGCCGACAAAAAGAATCGTAGATTGGGGACGCCACAGATTATGCTTCAGGTGGTGTTTGATCCGGCCGGCATCGCACATTCCGCTTGCAGAGAGAATCATAATGCCCCCATCTATCTCGTTGATCGTCCGGGACTGTTGCACGGTAGGAGTAAAATGCGCTTCCGGAAAATGCAGCGGCTTCTCCCCGCGGGCAACAGAAGCCCGCATCTCCAAATCAAAGCATTCTCCATGTTCAATAAAAAGATCCGTTGTGCGGATCGCCATGGGGCTGTCGATATAAATAGGCAGAGAAGGTATTTCCTCTTTTTCGATCAGCCTGTTAAGCATATACAAAAGCTCCTGAGTCCTGCCCACGGCAAAAGAAGGAACAACGATGTTCCCGCCCTGCTGCAGGGTGGAAGTAATAATTTCTTTTAACAGCGCCTCCTTCTCTTCCTCGCCTTCGTGAAGCCGCTGACCATAAGTGCCCTCAACAAGTAAATAATCCGCTTCTTCGATAATATCAGGATCGCGGATGATACTCTGGTTCTTCCGGCCCAGGTCGCCTGTAAAGACCAGTTTTCTTCTTTCTCCTTCATCGGTCACCCAGAGCTCAACAATGGCTGAACCCAGAATATGGCCGCTGTTTCTCAATCGAAAAGAAAGCTGCTGCCCCAGATTAACGGTCTTGTCATAGTCCACCTCTTCAAAATACTCCAGAGCGGCATAAGCTTCATCCACAGTATAAAGAGGCTCCGTTTCAGGCCTCCCGGCTCTCCTGGCCTTGCGGTTAAGCCATTCAGCTTCCATCTCCTGAATATAACCGCTATCGGGAAGCATAATCCGGCAAAGGCCGGCTGTAGCACGAGTCGTATAAATTTTCCCCCGGAAACCGTTCCTGATCAGCTTGGGGATAAGACCGCTGTGGTCAATGTGAGCATGGGTAAGAAACAGGGCGGAAATTTCCGCAGGATTAAAAGGAAAAGGGCGGAAATTTCGCTCTCTTAGCTCCCTTCCCCCCTGGAACATTCCACAGTCCACCAGGATCTTGAACTTTTCCGTCTGCAACAAAAAACAGGAACCCGTTACCGTTTTGGCACCACCACAAAATTTTAATGTCAGCATATTCCCACTCCCCTTGCAAACTGGCTTGTCTCGATAATTAAGTAACCAAAGCTACGACAAATTACCTGCCTTACTTATATTATATAGAATAATTGACAAAAAAACATCTATTATTTACATTATTCCAAAGCATTACGAAAAATTTCCAGGTTATAGCGAATAATATCGGTATAGGACTCCCTGCCGGGAACGCCTTTACCTCCCAGTGGGTCCAGGATAGATACCTTGCCTCCAATTTCCCGGGCGATAATCTCCGTCGTTTTTTTGCTCAATTGTGGTTCGGCAAAAAGAACATCTATTTGCTGCTCTCCTGCCAAATGAATCAGCTCGGCCAGCCATTTCGCCGAGGGTTCCTTGCCCGGAAAAGTTTCCACGGCAGCTACTTCTTCCAGACCGTAGCGATGCGCAAAATAATTCCAGGCAGAATGATAGGAAATAAACCGTTTTTTTGGAAAGTTGCCGACAACAGTCAATATCTCCTCATGGAGCTCCTCCAGCTCTGCCTGGTACTTCTCCAGGGAAGCGGCAAAATGTTCCGCACTTTCAGGATCGGCAGCTGTAAGTTTTTCTGTTATGAGCGGTGCTATAACCTCTTTCACTAAAACGGGGTCCATCCAAATATGCGGGTCACAGGAACCCTGATGATGATGCCGGAATTGGCTCTCCTGCTCTTCACCTTGAGCATGCTCATTATCGCTCTCTTCATCCGCGTGCACGAGGTTATACTCCAGGACCCATTCTCCCATATGTGCCATAATCTCCAAAGTTGGAATATTTTCCGCCTCCGCCAGCCCTGTAATCCAGTCATCCAGACCTGCGCCTACAAAAATAAACAGATCGGCATTGGCAACTGCTTTGGCCTGTTCCACGGTAGGTTCATAAGTATGGGGGCTTGCTCCGGGGAGAAGCAGTGCCGTTGCCTTTACCCTCCCCGCACCCAGTTTTTCAACAATATCCGACAGGGGAAAAATAGTGGTCACCACTTCAATATTAGTGCCTGTATCCTTTTGAATAAAAGAAGGTGAGCACCCCGCAGCTGTTAAAAGCAGCAACGCAGATACAAGACACCACAACTTACCCCCAACAGGCACTATCTTTTCTTTCAAAAATATCCCTCCAAGAGTTATTGCAACTTATTTGCATTTTAAGATAAATATATATTATTTAATGGAAACCTTTATGTCAATAAATCCTTGCATTAATCCTTGCATTAATGTTAATTATTTCCTCTTATCGGCAGAAATATTAACATCCCCCCTTTATTCTGAATCCCGGGTTTGCCTGAAATTTGGCAAACTCTTTTCAGCTATGCTATAATCAAAAACAATAATCCATTACAAAAGAGGTGCTCTTGTAATGCCGGAACTAACCTTCCTTGGCCACGCCTGTTTCCTGCTGGCGGAAGCAGGAAAAGAAACGCTGATCCTGGATCCCTTTTTGAAAGAAAACCCTTTGGCTACCCTCAAGCCGGAAGAAGTACAGGCAGATTATGTGCTGGTCTCTCACGCTCATTTTGATCACCTGGGCGAAGCATACGAAATTGCCGGGGCCAATAAGGCTATGATTATCTCCACATCGGAGATTTCTAATGATGCAGCAGAAAAAGGGTTGTCCGCCCACCCCTTAAACATCGGCGGCAAGTTTAATTTTCCCTTTGGTTGGGTAAAAATCACCCTGGCTCTTCATGGGTCAGGATTCCCCGGCAGCCATGCCTGCGGTTTTGTCATCAATTATTACGGGAAAAACATCTATTTTGCCGGAGATACCGGGCTCTTCAGCGATATGAAGCTTATCGGAGAACTCACTCCGCTGGATATTGCCCTTCTCCCCATCGGTGATAATTACACCATGGGCATTGACGATGCCGTCATCGCCTCCTCCTTTCTCAACGCTCAAACGGTAATTCCCTACCATTACAACACCTGGCCATTAATAAAAGCCGACCCGCAGGAATTTAAGAAAAAAACGGAAGATAAAACAAATTCCCGCTGTATTGTTATCGCCCCGGGAGAAAGCTTTACTTTTTAAGGGTATAATGATATAATTGCGCATACACAACAAGCCGGCATAGCTCAATGGTAGAGCAGCTGAATCGTAATCAGCATGTTGGGGGTTCAAGTCCTCTTGCCGGCTCCAGATTTAAATGGTGTAACCGTCCTTTTTAAAGGGGCGGTTTTTTCTTATGTTTAATCCGCTGCAAGCTGAATCGTAAAAATTTACAAATAGGCCCAAATAACAGGGAACATTTATCCTTTTTTTGGCGTCTACTTTGTAAAATGCTGCAGCATTAAAAATGAAAAATAAATATTTTAAGGGGGATTATCATGATGAGGAATAAATGGTTTCTAATCTTCATTGCCGCTGCGCTGCTCATGTGCTTTTTCTCTTTGCACGCCGCGGCCCAGCCTTTATCAATTACTTTAAACGGCGAAAACCTCGCTTTCGACGTGGAACCGCTGCAGGAAAACGGGCGGCTGCTTGTACCGCTGCGGGCTATCGCTGAAGGTCTCGGCGCGACCGTGGACTGGGACAATACTCCGCCCACTGTTGTTATCTCCCGTGGCAATGACGCCATTAAGCTTTCGCCCGGCCTGAAAAAAGCTCTTAAAAACAGTGGTGAGGAATTTAACCTGGAGGCCGCCCCGCAGATGGTAAACGGCAGAATGCTGGTCCCGGTCCGCTTTGTCTCCGAAGCCCTGGGGGCACAGGTAAACTGGCAGCCATATACAAGGTCCGTCGCAATTAATGACTCCGATTCCGGGACAGCTACCAGCCGGGAACCCCTGGAAAACCTCCCTGTGGTGGGTTCGCTGGCCAATCTGAAAGAACTCCTGGAAGAAGCAGAGCCTTTCTACGCCTACGGTCATCCCCGCAGAGGCGCCATGGATCTGGAAATAACGGCGGCAGCAGAAGATAGCCAGGCGGCAGCGATGAAAGAGGCGGCGCCAACCGTACCCGCCCCCAACGCTTCCGGCGATTATTCCCAAACCAATATTCAAGTGCAGGGAGTTGATGAAGCCGATATCGTCAAGACGGACGGAACATATATCTACCAGGTCAACAAAGGACGCGTCATCATTGCCAGGGCTTATCCCCCCGGGCAAATGGAAATTTGCACTACAATCGACTTTAACGATGAAAATTTTACTCCCCGGGAGATCTATGTAGACGAGAAGCAACTGGCGGTGATCGGGAATTCCTGCAAGGAAATACCCTGTACCGTAAAACCTGTTCTTGAAAGTGATGCCAAGATAAAGATTTACCCTCCGCCCTTTTACTTGAGCAACACCGTAAAAACAATCATTTTTGACATCAGAGACCGCAAAAACGTCAAACAGCTGCGGGAGGTCGAACTGGAGGGTTATTACGTCTCTTCACGCAAGATCGGTTCCTCCCTGTACCTGGTAGCCAACAGACATATCGATTATTACTACATCATGCAAGAAGGAGCAGAAAATCCGGCACCTTCCTTCCGCGATACAGTCGCAAATGATGAATTTACAAACGTCGACCTGGCCAACATCCGTTATTTTCCAGGGTTTACCAGGTCAAATTATCTTCTCATCGCCGGCCTGGATCTTGCACGCCCTGACGAGCAGGTACAGGTGCATACCTTCCTTGGCGCCGGTGATAATATCTACGCTTCTCCGGAAAATCTTTATGTGTCTGTAACGGGCTACGGCAGCGCTGTAGCCAGAATCCCGGATTACGACCCCAGCACCTGCATCTATAAATTTGCCCTTAATAACGGCAGTATCAGCTACGCCGCCAAAGGGAAAGTTCCGGGTACCGTTTTAAACCAGTTCTCCATGGACGAATACGACGAGCACTTACGTATTGCCACAACTTCAGGGAATCCCTGGGGCGCCGCAGAGGATACTTCCCGGAACAACATCTATATCCTGGACAAAAAACTCAACCTGCAGGGCAAAATTGAAGATATCGCTCCCGGTGAAAAGATCTATTCCGTGCGCTTCATGGGCAAAAAGGGCTACATGGTGACCTTCCAGACAGTTGACCCGCTTTTTGTCATAGACCTGGAAAACCCGAAAAAACCCCGCATCCTTGGCGCCTTAAAAATACCGGGGTACAGCGATTATCTCCACCCTTACGACGAAAACCATATTATCGGCTTCGGCAAAGAGACCATAGAAATAGTCCATAAAGACAGCGGGGGGAAAATCACCAGCACCGGAGTTATCGACGCCGGCATAAAAATGGCCCTCTTCGACGTCAGCGATGTGCATAATCCCGAGGAAAAGTTTAAGGAAATAATCGGAGGCCGCGGTACCAGCTCAGATCTCCTGCATAATCACAAAGCCCTGCTCTTCAGCAGGGAGAAAAATCTTCTGGCCTTTCCCGTTACTGTTATGGAATCCCAAAGCAGCACGGGAACAGTGCCCGATTACGGGACATTTACCTTCCAGGGTGCCTACGTCTACAACCTGGATCTAACGGATGGTTTCCAATTAAAAGGCCGCATTACCCACCTGACGGCAGAAGATTATCTCAAAGCAGGACGCTATCAGTACGACAGCGACAAAAGAGTGGAAAGGATCATCTATATCAGGGATGTTCTGTACACCCTATCCCGGGAAATCCTTAAGGCCAGCGACATGAACAACCTGCAAGAAATAGGCTCTCTTTTGGTCCCGTAAAGCAAAATATCAACAGTAAAAAGTAAAGGGGGGCGGTCCTTTTTTAAAAGACCGCCCCCCTTTACTTTTGCCTTTTTGCTCATTGTATCTAACTGTTTTAAAACTTGTACTTATTTTGAAGGATTAAACAAAAATTTAAAGAATATTTCTATATTAAGCAAATATTTCCGATTGTTAAATAGAAGTAAAATAAGGAGATAAAAAAATGGATATTTTTATCGCCAGGCAACCTATTTTCGATGTGAGGCAGAATGTTTTTGCCTACGAGCTTCTCTACCGCTCCGGCACCCAAAACTTGTATGCAGGGATAAACGGCGACAGGGCTTCTTCAGAAGTCATCGGCAGCAGTTTTCTTCTCTTCGGTCTGGAAAATCTGACTATGGGTAGAAAGGCTTTTATCAATTTTACCAGGAAACTGCTGGAAGATGAAGTGGCCACCCTGCTCCCTAAGGAGCTGATCGTAGTAGAAGTGCTGGAAAATGTAGAACCGGATGAACAGATGCTTGCTGCCTGTATCAAGTTAAAAGAACTGGGCTACCTGCTGGCTCTGGACGATTTCGCTTATGATCCCCGCTTTGATCCGTTTATTGACCTGGTAGATATTATAAAAGTGGATTTTTTACAGACAAGTCCCCGGGAAAGAACAGCTCTTGTTCAAAGGATCGGAAACAAAGAGATCAAGTTTCTTGCTGAAAAAGTTGAAACCATGGAGGACTTTAATCAAGCCCTACAAGCAGGTTATTCTTACTTTCAGGGATATTTTTTCAGCAAGCCGAACATCGTTTCGGGAAAAGACATAACCAGCTTTAAGCTGACCTATCTGCAGCTGCTGCAGGAAATCGGCAAGCCGGATCTGGACTTTAACCAGCTGGAAGAAATTATTAAACGCGACGTCGCTTTATCGTACAAACTGCTGCGCTTTATTAACTCGGCTGCTTTTTCCTTACGCGGAGAAATCAGTTCCATTAAGCAGGCGCTTGTGCTGCTGGGGCAGAAAGAAATTCAAAAATGGGTATCTCTGGTCGCTCTGAGAAGCATCGGTGAAGATAAACCGGACGAACTGGTTAAGGTGGCTATCAGCCGCGGGAGATTTTGCGAATTAGTATCCCCCAAGCTGGGGCTTAAACACAGAAGCCCGGACTTTTTTCTCATGGGACTGTTTTCCCTCATCGATGCGTTTCTCGATCAGCCCCTGGCCTATATCCTATCTCAACTCCCCATTGCCGTAGATATCAAAAGAGCCCTGCTCGGCAAAGAAAGCAGGCTTAAGGATGTCCACCAGATGGCAGTATCGTATGAGCAAGGAGACTGGAAAAAAGCCCTCCGGTTAGCAAAAAAATTAAAACTTGAAGAAAAAGAAATAATTGACGTTTACCTGAAGTCCCTTGACTTTGCCAGGCGTATTTTTGGCTGACCCTGGTTTCCCATAAAATATTTACACGGCTACAATACCGGGATAAAAGAGCCATTGCAAAAGTACAGATGTACTTTTGCAATGGCTCTTTTAAAAATCACCGTTATTATTCAGACGATCCTATTTTGACGACGTCACCTGCCTGGGGACCACGATTACCTTGAATAATTTCAAATTCTACCTGCTGCCCTTCCTCCAAAGTTTTAAACCCTTCTCCTTGAATAGCCGAAAAATGGACAAACACGTCGCCGTCATTTTCCGTTTCAATAAAACCGTACCCCTTTTGTGCATTAAACCATTTTACTCTGCCTA
>CAYQQF010000069.1:0-8823 GCA_964419485.1 uncultured Dethiobacter sp. | reverse complement strand
CCTCGAAAGGATACCGCTGGGACGTTTTGCTAAACCGGAGGAAATAGCCCCGGCTGTTATTTTTTTAGCGTCTGATGAGTCCAGCTATATTACGGGGCAGACTATTTGTATTGATGGTGGAATGGTGATGATGTAGTGAGGTTATTTTTTTAACACACAGGGAGGTAAAGCCATGCCTAAAGATGTAGCTATCATCGGTGTCGGGCAGAGTTATTTTGTCAGAAGCTATGAAGGTTCTATCAGAGAGTTGTCATTTGACGCTTATAGTGAGGCGATGAAGGATGCAGGAATAGGACCGGAAGATGTCGATGCTTCAATAGTCTGCTCTGCACCGGAATATGATAAGCAGCGGAGTCCTTCCGGACTTATTGCCGAGCACCTGGGATTAAATCCTCAACCTACGTTTGCAATTGAGAGCGTTTGTTCTGCCAGTTCTACAGGGCTAAAAGTTGCTTATTCCATGATTAAATCAGGTTTGCATGATATCGTTGTTGTCGTGGGTTTCCAGAAAATGTCAGAAATATCCTCGGCTGATTCTCAAGAGCGAATGGGACGCGGCGCTGATATTATGTGGGAATCGCCTTTTGGATCATTGATGCCTGCCTATTATGCCATGCACGCACGCGCTCACTTTGATAAATACGGAAGCAGTGAAGAAGATCTGGCGTTAATCAGGGTAAAAGCTGCCAAATACGGAGCTTTAAATGAAAGGGCTGTTTATCGTAAAGGAGTAGAGTTTGATCAAGTTATAAATGCGAATGTTATATGCAGTCCATTAAAGAAATTTGACTGCTGCGCCAATGCAGACGGTTCATCCTGTATTATTTTGGCGAGTGCGAACAAAGCCAAAGAAATTTGCAAAAAGCCGGTATATATTTTGGGAGTAGGGGCTGCAACGGCTCCGATGACCATGACAGGGCGGGACACACTGTCCGGATTAAACGCTGCCAGGGAAGCAGCCAAGACGGCTTATGAAATGGCGAATTTATCGCCTCAAGATATTGACGTGGCCGAGGTTCACGATTGCTTCACCATCGCAGAGCTAATGGCTTATGAAAATTTGGGATTTGCCGAACCGGGTAAAGGAAACGAATTAATTCGTAATGGAGAGACCTATATCGGTGGAAAAATTCCGGTAAATGTTGACGGCGGATTATTGTCTAAAGGGCATCCTATCGGGGCTACCGGAGGGTCCCAGATTCGGACTATCGTCCTGCAGCTCAGGGATGAAGCCGGAGATATTCAGGTTCCGGGAGCAGAAATCGGCCTGGTTCATAATATTGGTGGAGTTGGTATTTACGGCAATGTGACCATCCTGGGGAGGTAAAAATAATGGGATTTGAAAAATTTGGAGCGGTAAGTTTTACATCTCAGACCAGAGCGGCGGCTTTTGTAGATTACCTGGAAAAAGGAGAGCTTCGGGGAACAAAGTGTGCTTCCTGCGGGCGCGTCTTTTTTCCTCCTCGCGCAGACTGCTCCTGGTGCATGAGCAAAGATGTTGAGTGGATTGAAATCAAAGGGCAGGGTAGCCTTGTCAGTTATACCAGAGTTAACTACGGTCCTACGGGATTTGAAAATGATGTGCCTTATTACCTGGCGCTGGTGAATTTTGACGGTGTTCAAGTTTTTGGCCGTTTGAGCAAGTCTGTTGCCGAAGATAGTATTAAAATAGGAATGGCTGTAAAATTTGTACCTGTTACTCTTCCCGAAGGCAACTTGACTTATGAGTTTCTGCCTGCCTAAAACATAGAGATAACTTAGATAACATCAATAGTGGAATCAAAGTTATATATATTACTATACTTTCTTAAAGGAAAGGTTTACATTTTAGGGAAATAATATGTTTCCCTTTTTTCTTATAAATAGTACTGCTTTTTATTATTTTCTGTTACTGTAAGGTACGGCCATCATCCAACGATGGTGTTGCATAGCGATAATAACTCGGTCCGGAAAAATAGTTGCTAAAACGAAGGAGATTTCGCCGATGGTTACTCCAGTTATTGATTTTCATATTCATACGGTTTTCTATGAACAATATAATGATAGTGTTAGTGAATGGATCAAAAGCCTTCATGGAGCAAAAGAATGGGAGAAGCTTTTTTCAATGTACCAGGATCCAGGACGATTTAGCGCGTATTTACATCAATGCGGAATCGATTATGGAGTAATTTTGGCAGAACTGAGCCCGGCAACCACTGGTACATGCTCCAACGAATATGTTCTTAATTTTTGCAGCGGGCAACCCTCTTTAATCCCTTTTGCCAGTATCAATCCATTTATGACTGTTGATATGGGTGCAGAGTTATCTCGACTCGTGGAAAGTGGCTTTCGCGGCTTAAAGATGTATCCCACCTACCAACATTTTTATCCCAATGATAATTCTTTATATCCACTTTATGCCATGGCTCAAAAATTGCAAATCCCCGTTATGTTCCATACCGGTTCATCTGTTTTTAAAAATGCAAGATTAAAATATGGGGATCCGCTCTATTTTGACGATGTTGCCATCGATTTTCCCGAATTAAATATTGTGCTTGTGCATGGCGGCAGGGGCTTTTGGTATGACAAAGCTTTTTTTCTGAGCCGGCTTCATAAAAATGTTTACCTGGAAGTTGCGGGGCTCCCTCCGCAGAAATTAATAGAATACTTTCCTGAACTTGAAAAAATTGCAGATAAAGTACTTTTTGGCTCAGATTTCCCGGGGCTCCCTACTGGTTTAAAAGAAAATATTGAACTTATCAGACATCTTCCCCTTTCAACGGAAGCAAAGGATAAAATTTTGGGAGGCAATGCTGCCAGATTGCTGAAATTAGTTTAACTGAAAAAGTCGCTCTAAAAATAAAAGAAAAATTTTCTTGCCAAACATTCAAATATATTATAAAATACCATGTAACAACTAAATACCTTAAAAGCTTTGAAGGAGAAAAGTAAGCTGGGATTACTTCCAACAGAGAGGCGGGAGCCAGAGGCTGTAAGCTCCTCCGGAAGGAACCAGACGAAGTTCGCTCTGGAGCTTCCGGCTGAAACCCCTTAGGGGGCAAGTAGGTCGCAGACGGGTTCTCTCCCGTTATCCTTGAGGAAGAATAAGATACCTGTGCGTATCTTTGTTCTTAATACCAAAGAGGATTCGGCTCCTGAGGGTGCCGGTCAACTAGGGTGGTACCGCGGAAGATAATCCGCCCCTTGAGGGCGGATTTTGTTTTAGGCTTTGATAAGCCGGGGTGTTTACTGCTTTCGTCCCTATGAATGCAGCAAACACTTTTTTTATTTCGTTAACAACGATCTAATTGGGAAAGGGGAATAACTTTGAAGAAACTGATGACGGGAAACGAAGCGATAGCATATGGCGCTTACTTAAACGGGGTGCGGGTAGGTGCCGCCTATCCGGGCACGCCCAGCACGGAAATTATGGACAATTTTTCCAGGTATCCGGGAGTATCTGCAGAGTGGGCACCTAATGAAAAAGTAGCCCTGGATGTCGGGATTGGTGCCGCGTATGCCGGTACCAGAGCATTGGTTTCCATGAAGCATGTTGGCGTTAACGTGGCAGCCGACTCACTATTTTATGCTGTTTATACCGGACTAAAAGCCGGCCTGGTACTCGTCAGTTCAGACGATCCCGGCATGCACAGTTCACAGAACGAACAGGACAACCGTAACTATGCCAAATTTGCCAAATTACCAATGCTCGAGCCTGCAGACAGCGAAGAAGCCAGGCAGTTTGTGGGGATCGCTCTTCAGATGAGCGAAACCTTTGATACTCCGGTCATGCTGCGCACAGTAACCCGGCTTTCACACTCGTCAACACCTGTGGAAATTTCGGAAGAGGTTCCTCCGGCAGCGCCTGAACATTCATTCTATGAAAGAAACGCCGTTAAATTTGTCATGGTTCCTGCCAATGCACGCCGGCGTCATCCTGTGGTAGAAGAGCGCATTAAAAAGCTTGCCGAATATGCGCAAGAAGTCTCCATCAACAGAATCGAGCCCGGTGACGACAAAATAGGGATCATTGCGGCAGGTTCAGTTTATCAGTATGCGCGAGAAGTCTTTCCTGAAGCCACTTTTCTAAAACTGGGGATGGTTTATCCCCTGCCCGAAAAACTTCTTCGCCAGTTTGCCTCCCGGGTAAAAACGGTAATCGTCATCGAGGAACTCGATCCCTTTCTTGAAGAACAGATCAGGCTCATGGGCATTGAAGCCAGAGGCAAAGACATCTTTCCCATTATGGGAGAATTCAGCCCGGCGCTTATACGCGAGTATGCAGCCTCAGCGGGTTTGATTCCGGCTCAGGCCGCCGGTGCGGAAGTCGCTGCGGCAGCCAGGACGGCAGCAGAGCTTCCCGTTCGGCCTCCCAACCTCTGTCCGGGTTGCGGCCACCGCGGCATGTTTCATGTTTTCCGCCAGTCCGGAGCACTGGTTCTGGGCGATATCGGATGCTACACTCTGGGTTTTGCCCCTCCCCTCAGCGCCATGCATACTACAGGATGCATGGGCGCCAGTATAGGCGTTGCCCACGGTGTCGCCAAGGCCGGAGTCAAAGATCGGATCATTGCTGTTTTGGGTGATTCCACCTTCTTCCATTCCGGGGTACATCCCCTTATCAATATACTCTATAACGAAAGTAACGTAACCGTCGTTATTGCCGATAACAGTGTTACGGCTATGACCGGTCACCAGCAGCATCCGGGCACCGGGATTACCCTGCAGAACAAGGCTACCAGGGCTGTAAACCTGGAGCAGCTCGTTCGCAGCCTTGGTTTCGAGAAAGTAGATATCTGTGATCCCTACGACATTTCCCGCCTGACCAAAACTCTGGAAGACCATCTGGAAAGCGGCAAACCTTCGGTTATCATCGCCAGGCGTCCTTGTGTCCTTTCTACCAAAGAAAGAGGCACAGTTCCGCGGATAGACCCTGAACTCTGTGTAAACTGCGGGACCTGTCTTGAGCTGGGGTGTCCGCCCCTCATGCAGGATGAAGACTGTGTCAGCATCGATCCCATCCTGTGCAACGGCTGTGGACTCTGCATCCAGGTATGCCCCATGGAAGCCATCATTAAACAGTGACGTAAAAGAACAGGAGCCGGCAGACTAATAGCAAAATAGCATTTTGGATATCTGAAATGAACAGGAGGCATACAGGTGAAAAAGGTTGACATTTTGATGGCCGGAGTAGGTGGCCAGGGCACAATTCTGGCCGGCAATATACTGGCGGAAGTAGGTTTGGAACTGGGATACGACGTAAAAAAGTCAGAAGTACACGGTATGGCCCAGCGGGGTGGCTCCGTAGAGAGTCATGTTCGTTGGGGCGAGAAAGTTTATGCGCCTCTGATAGAGCAGGGACATGCGGATTTCCTTTTGGGCTTTGAGATGCTGGAAACGGCTCGCTGGCCGTCGTATCTACAGGAGGGGGCCGTTGTTGTCGTAAACCGCTACCGGATTCCTCCACCGGCGGTAAACCTAGGTAAAGCATCATATCCATCCGAGCAGGAAATTGAGTCTTTATTAAAAGGTGCCGGAGGGAAGATAATGTGGATTGAAGGAACCGGTATAGCCGGAAAACTTGGCAATCCTGCCATGGTTGGGGTTGTATTGCTGGGTGCACTTTCCAATCTGCTAGGCGGAGATAAGGAATCATGGCTGAAAGTTATTGAGCGCCTGGTGCCCGAGAAATTTTTAGAACTGAATAAAAAAGCATTCCTATCCGGTCGGGAGTTAACTGTGGCGTAAAATATTTAGAAGTTAAGAATTAAGAGGAGGTTTAATGAAAGTGAATTTTGCACAGTTTGGAATTATCAACGCCAGGAAGTACCCGGATAAGGAATTCCTGGTAGAGCTAAAGCCGTCCGAAGGTATAAGAAGAGTGCTGACATGGAAAGAATTTAATGAAAAAACAAATAAGGTGGCCAATTACCTGCGGGACAATTTGGGATTAAAAAAAGGCGATTTTGTCCTTCACATGCAGATGAACAGCCTGGAATGGGTCATAACTTTTCATGCTATTTTACGGATTGGAGCCGCGGCTGTTCCCCTTAATTTTCGTTTTGCCGGTGCAGATATTAAGCACGCTGCTGCTGCATGCGATCCCAAGGCTTTCATTTTAAGTGAAGGGTTTTTACCCAAGGTCGAACCGATTCAAAAAGAGATGGAAAGTATCAGCTCTTATATCTGCCTTGGAGATAATGTTCCTGCGGGGATGATTTCTTATCATGATATCATAAAAACCGGTAACCCTGCGGATATTCTTATTGATGTGGAAAAAGAGGCTCCGGCGGAACTTATGTTTACCTCAGGAACGACAGGTCCTCCAAAACCGGTTTGCCAGTCCCATGATACCCTTTACCAGATTGGTATTGGAAATGCTATGACTTACTGTGAAGGGCAGGAAACGGTCTACCTGGCGCCGCATCCTTTTTACCATAGCGGAAGTTTCTTTTTATCTTTTCCTTCTTACCTTGCCGGTGGAAAAATTATTATTCTGTTGGAACTTAATGATCCAAAATACTTACTGGATACGATCTGTGAAGAAAAAGTTAATAATGGCTGGATTACTGTTCCGACCATGTCCGATTCGGTGAACGCTATTAAAAAAGGAGTTATCGACATTGCCGGGTACGACTTTTCTCATGTTACCGGAAGCATTGTTATCGGCGCCCAGCCGGTCCCTTTTGCACTTTTCCAGGATATGAAAAAACTCCTGCCCTTCAAGACAGGCAATATTTATGGAATTACAGAAGGCGGAGGCGGAGGATTAATCAACCTTTACGATGGAGACGTTTTAAACAGGCCCGGGTCTATCGGCAAGCCTACCTTTAATGTTGAAACAAGAATTGTAGACGAGAGCGGCAAGAATGTTGCAGTGGGAGAAGTTGGTGAGCTTGTCCTTCGCGGGCCGAGAAATATGAAGGAATATTTTAGAAATTCTGAAATGACGAGTATTACTATTAAAGATGGCTGGCTTTATACCGGAGACCTGGTAAAAGAGGACGAAGAAGGTTATATCTACATTGTAGACAGGAAAAAAGACCTTATCATCCGCGGCGGGGAAAATATTTTTCCGGTGGAGATTGAATCTGTTTTGCGCTATCATCCAAAAATCGCTGATGTGGCGGTCATAGGGTATCCGCATGAGCGGCTGGTAGAGATAGCGATGGCTATTGTGCAGCTCTTCCCCGGGGAAACAATGGAAGAAAAAGAAGTGGTTGAGTTTTGCGCTCAGCATGGCCTGGCAAAATTTAAATGGCCTGAGAAAATTATTTTCAGCGATGTTATCCGCAATGCTACCGGGAAAATAGATAAGCCGAAGCTTCGTGAAATATATCTGGGTAAAAAAGTAACTGCCAAGGTGTGATTAGCCAGAAAAAATCAACAGTCAGGCGTTTAAGGAGTTGCTTGTTTTTTAGGCAACTCTTTTTCATGTTGGCAGAGAAGGCAACTATTTTTTAAAAAAAGAAGGATTTAAATGTTCTATTGCCAATTAATAATAAAGAGGTTTTTTAAGAATAAAGTATGGAACTTTTTTTGCGCAGGTTATAATAGAGGACTTCAGACATTAACGTAGAAATAAAAACTGTAGAGGGTAAGTGACGAACGCGAGCAGCTTTCCGAGAAATTGAATGTGAGGTCATGCGTTGCTTTGCGGAATAGCATGCACTCTTGAAGCAAGAAAATATTCATGGTAAAATAAAGAGACGGTTTTCCGCAGATACTTACTTATTTCAACCGAATAGTTTAAGAATGTGGGAACCGCCTCTTTTTACCTTCAAAACGCGTATTTTTGAGGGTATGGAGAAGCAATCGTCAAAAGGAGGTGAGGATAGGCTAGAACTGCTTAAGAATTATTAAAATGGTTGGTGCTTGGTGGCGCATTTAAAGTTGGTAGCGTATTTGGGAAGTTAATATTTACAAAATTTTTTACTTAAAAAAAAATTAAATTAGATAATGGAGGGTAATTATGGATTTAAAAAGTTTAAGCAAATGGCCCCGCCAAACGGATAAGAAGGATCATGATTTATATGCCGATCAACATTTTGGTACCGAAGCACCCTGCGTACTGTATGAGAAAAGGCCCATTGTGGATCCAAAGGGAAACGTAGTGGAAGGCCTTTACTCAGCATGGGTAATTTTGAACAACCCAGCGCAGTATAACTCCTATACAACGGAAATGGTTAAAGGCGTTATCGCCGGAATGCACAGGGGCTCCATGGACCGCTCGGTTGTCGCTATTATTTTTACCGCGGTCGGGGACAAGGCATTCTGCACCGGCGGCAACACTAAGGAATATGCAGAGTACTACAGCATGAATGGTACCGAGTACGGCTACTACATGGATCTTTTTAACGGTATGGTGGATGCTATTCTCATGGCTAAAAAGCCGGTTATCTGCAGAGTGAACGGCATGAGGGTTGCCGGGGGCCAGGAGATCGGTTTGGCCTGCGACCTCGCTATTGCTTCCGACCTGGCAATCTTCGGACAGGCAGGCCCGAGACACGGATCAGCTCCTGTTGGCGGCGCCAGCGACTTCCTGCCCGAATTTTTAACCATGGAACAGGCGATGTGGAACTGCATTTCCTGCGAAATGTGGAGCGCTTACAAAGTGTATCGTATGGGCATGATCAGCAAAGCCCTCCCCGTATTGAAAGTTAACGGCGAATTTGTCCGCAACCCCATGATCATTACCGATAAATATGTTGAAGGCGGAGATATCGTTTACGGAGAATATAAATCAGGGGAAGCCGCGGCAGAGGCAAAAGCCATGATGAAAGAAGGCACGACAGATTTTACCCTGCTGGATAACGAAGTCAACAGAATTTGTTACGTCTTTAC
>CAYQQF010000068.1:0-8871 GCA_964419485.1 uncultured Dethiobacter sp. | reverse complement strand
CAGCTTGTTTGTGGGAGGGTTGGTTTATGGAGGGCTTCTGGTTCTGAAGATAAAATTTGCGCTTTTTCTTGCCATTATTAATGGGCTTACCAATATTATCCCTTATTTTGGCCCACTGATCGGCGCTTTCCCCGTGATAATCATCGCTTACCTGCAATCTCCAAGCCTGGTATGGAAAGTCATTGCCTTAATTATTATTATTCAACAGGTGGAAAGCCAGTTTATTGCACCTCAAATACTGGGCCGGAATCTTGGTTTTCATCCTTTAACAGTAATAATTGCTCTTTTACTGGGAGGCAAACTTTTAGGATTCTTCGGTCTGATTTTTATTATTCCCATTTTAGCTATTTTACGAGTAATATTGCGTTATTTTTTCCCGGTTATCAAGGAAGCTTTCAAAGAAATGCACCGCTGAAGAAAACGAATACCATAAACTGGCATTACCGTTGACAGGCCGGAGAATTGCCGATATAATTTACTGAAATAGGAGGCCTGGAAGAAATGAAAAGTGATACAATCCGCAGCATTTTTTTAAATTTTTTTAAAGAGAAAGAACATCTCGTGCTTCCTAGCTTTTCTCTTGTTCCGCAAAATGATCCCACGCTGTTGCTTATTGGTGCCGGAATGGCGCCTTTAAAACCATATTTCACCAATGAAAAAGAACCTCCTCATAAGAGGATCGCTACCTGTCAGAAATGTGTTCGGACACCTGATATTGATAAAGTCGGGTTTACGCCGCGTCATGCTACTTTTTTTGAGATGCTGGGTAATTTCTCCTTTGGAGATTATTTTAAAGAGGAAGCAATTCAGTGGGCCTGGGAACTGCTGACAAGGCATTATAATATTCCTGAAGAAAAACTCTACATTAGCGTTTACGAAGAGGATGAAGAAGCTCTGGCCATCTGGCGTGATAAAGTCGGTGTCCCCGCATCAAAAATTTATAAACTGGGCAAGGAAGATAACTTTTGGGAGATAGGAACCGGCCCCTGCGGTCCCTGTTCGGAAATTTACTATGATCTTGGTCCGGAGTTTGGCTGCGGAGACCCAGGTTGTCAGGTAGGCTGCGATTGTAATCGTTTCATGGAAGTATGGAATCTTGTTTTTACTCAGTTCAGTAAGGAACCTGACGGCAGTTATAAACTCCTTGAACAAAAAAATATCGACACAGGGATGGGACTGGAACGACTAGCCGTTGTTTTGCAGGGCGTTTCCAACCTCTTTGAAACGGATAATGTCAAACCATTACTTGATTATTTTGTGGAAAAATCAGGAGTTAAATACGGTATTGATGAAAAAGACGACATTGCCCTTCGAGTAATCACTGAACATATGCGCGGCCTTACTTTTATGGTTGCCGACAGAATCTTACCCTCCAACGAGGGGCGCGGCTACGTCCTGAGAAGGCTTTTACGAAGAGCGGTTCGCTATGGCAAGCTTCTGGAAATGGAAATTCCCTTTCTTTACCGTGCAGTACCTCTTTTAGCGGGAATAATGGGCGAAGCTTATCCCGAACTTACAAAAAATATTGATTATATCACCCGTATTATTAAGATAGAAGAAGAGCGCTTTACAGAAACATTGGAACTGGGAATGGATATTCTGGAAGAAGAGGTGTCAATATTAAAAGAAAAAGGAGAAAATGTTTTAAGCGGAGAGACTGCTTTCAAACTTTATGATACTTTTGGTTTTCCCCTTGATTTAACAAGAGAAATACTTCGGGAACAAGATTTTTGCCTGGACGAAACCGGATTTGATACGGCCATGGAAAGGCAGAGAGAAAGAGCTCGCTCTGCCCTGAACACACGGGAGCAAGAAAAAGAATTTTCTGCACCGGCAGCATCTCTTAGGGGTTTTAAAAGTGAATTTATAGGTTATGATACTTTAGAGGCGGAAGGAAAAGTACTTGCCCTTGTAGATTTGCACGGAAGTAAGACTATTAAGGAAATTTCTGCCGTGGGAAGTAAGGAAGAAATCGGTCTTCTCCTGGATAAAACACCTTTTTATGCAGAGATGGGAGGACAGGTAGGAGATACGGGAGTAATTCGTTCATCGCGGTGCGAAGGCCGTATTACAAATACCCTGACCGGGCCTTCCGACGGCCAGATTCTGCATATTATAGAAATCAATAAAGGAAAAATATCTGCAGGAGACAGTATTTGTACTCTAGTTGACCAGGAGCGCAGAACGGATATTGCACGGAATCATACTGCAACTCATCTTCTGCAGCGCGCTTTGAAGAATCTGCTGGGAGAACATGTCAGTCAGGCAGGTTCTCTGGTTTCACCCGACCGTTTGCGTTTTGATTTCACTCATTATTCCGGACTTACCGAAGATGAAATTCGGCAAATTGAAATAAACGTAAACAAGGCCATTATGAAGAACATGAACGTCGATACAATTTTCACGAATATGGAGAAAGCAATAGAGATGGGAGCCATCGCTCTTTTTGATGAAAAATATGGTGAAAATGTCAGGATGGTTAAAATTGAGGATTATTCCCGTGAACTGTGCGGAGGGACTCATGTCGCCCGGACCGGAGAAATCGGCCTTTTTAAAATCATTTCCGAAGGCGGTTTGGGATCTGGAATTCGACGTATTGAGGCCTTGACAGGTTGGGAAGCGTATAAACATCTTTCCGAACGGGATACGCTTTTAAAGGAAATAGCGAGGATGCTTAAAGCTCCACCTGAAAAGAGTGGAGAACGATTAAAAGACTTACAGGAATCTCAAAGGCAGCTGCAGAAGAAATTAAAACAGATGCAGCAAGCTGCAGCCGGGACCAATATCGACGATTTACTGAAAAGAGTTGACCGTTCACTGGGTATTCCTGTTTTAAGCGCTCTTGTTGAAGCAGATGATATGGAGACATTAAGAGAGTATCTTGATCGTTTAAGGGACAAACTGCAAAGCGGAGTTATCCTTTTAGGAACGGTCAAAGACGGGAAAGCTCTCCTGGCTGCTGCAGTAACCCGGGATTTGACTGAAAAAGGTTTTCATGCCGGCAGACTGGTGGGAGAGATCGCAAAACTTACCGGCGGCGGTGGCGGCGGCCGGCCCGATTTGGCACAGGCAGGTGGAAAAGATCCGGATAAATTATCTCATGCTCTATCCCAGGTACTTGTAATGGTTGAGCAACAAAAGGCAAGCAGCGGAGCATAGAAATCCCGGTTTCCAATTTGTTATGGGAGTTGGCAGTTGGATAATTTTACATCCGGAGGTGTATGATGAAAAAGGGCAATTTCGATCAAACGATGATGTTTAATGTTAAAAATGAAGATGAAGTAAATGAGGCAAGGCAAATTTTGAAGGAAGTGTATGAAGCGCTTAAAGAAAAAGGATATAATCCAATAAATCAACTTGTAGGTTACCTGCTGTCTGGAGATCCTGCCTATATCACCAGCCATAAAAATGCTCGCAGCAATATCAGGAAACTGGAAAGAGACGATCTTTTAGAGGAAATGGTGAGCGTTTACCTGAATACAGAACTTGAGAACAAGAAGTGATTTTTTGGGTAAAGAAACAGACTTTAAAGGGACATTAAAAGTCCCTTGTTTTTTAAATGGGAGCAACAGGTGAGATAATGCGTATAATGTGCCTGGACATTGGGGAAAAAAGAATTGGTGTAGCAATAAGTGATCCTCTGGGAATAACAGCACAGGGTTTGGATGTTATTCATAGAACGGATTTTAAAAAAGATCTGAGGAAAATTCGAAGTTTTATCGATGATTATCAGGTTGAGGAACTTATCCTTGGTTTACCTTTAAACATGGATGGAACAAAAGGTGAAAAAGCACAAGAAGTACTTCACCTGCAGTCTTTACTGGCTGAAAAAATGCCGGTTCCCGTAAATACATGGGACGAAAGATTGACAACAGTTGCCGCACGTAGAGTACTGCTGGATGGTGATGTAACCAGAAAAGGCAGAAAAAAAGTAATTGATAAACTGGCAGCAGTACTTATTTTGGATAATTACCTGCGTTATAAATCCGGAACAGGCAGATAGTTTTACAAATGGAAGGACTGATTTAAATGGATGAAAATCTCGATATCGTCACATTGATCGATGAGGAAGGAAAGAAATTTGAGTTTGAGGTAGTAGACTATTTTTTGGTAGATAAACTGGAATATGCAGTTTTATTGCCAGTACGCAGTAAACTTTCCGACCTTGATGAAAGTTTAGGGATTTCTTTCGATGATAGGAAGGAAAGTATTACTTACGATGATGAATTAGATGACGAAGACGGGAAAAATGAAGATGAAGCAGTTATATTACGGGTAACAAAAGGAAATAACGGAGAAGAGTCACTGCATATCATTGATGATGAAGATGAATGGCAAAAAGTTGCTGAAATTGCTATTGAAAGGCTGTATGAACAAGAGGAAGAATAGTAATCTTTACAGAAATAGGGTAGACGCTTACTGGAAGGAAAGAGGTTTATGCCAAGAATAAAATCTGCACATCTCTTTTTAAGTACAGTCCTGGTCCTTATTTTTACCTTTTCATTTTTTGCTGTTTGGAAGGTGCAGTCTTTATTTTCTCCTGTGGCTTCAGGAACAAATATTACAACGAAAGAAATAGAAATACCAGTAGGTTATTCAACTGCACGTATTGCTTCAATCCTGCACGAAGAAGGCCTGATTAAAAATGCTTTTCTTTTTCGTTTTTTATCAAAGTATAAAGGTTATGATGAACTTTTAAAAGCAGGCAAATACGAGCTCAGCGACAGTATGTCTATGCAAGAGATCCTGTTGGAACTTCAAAAAGGAATACTTCCTAAAGAAGGAATCCGTTTTACTATTCCCGAAGGTTTTACCATTGAGCAGATTGGTTTACGCCTTGAAGAGGAGGGGCTGTTTAATAAAGAAGTATTTTGGGAAATTTGCCGTAATTATGAAGGAGACGTCACAAATCCGTTTTCTCAAATTATTGGCGATATACCGCCCCAGGTTCATTACCGCCTTGAGGGCTACCTTTTCCCGGATACATATGAAGTGTACCAGGATGTACAGCCTGAAAAAATTGTGGAGTTAATGTTATCCCGATTTTTTGAAGTATTCAATGAAGATTACCGCCTGAGGGCGGAAGAGATGGGTTTAGGAATTCACCAGGTCGTCACCATTGCTTCGCTTATAGAAAAAGAAGCTGTTCTGCCGGAAGAAAGGCCTCTGGTCGGCGCTGTATTTCATAATCGCCTTAACTCGGAAGCGCTGCCCTTTCTCCAATCATGTGCTACCGTTCAATATGTTCTCGGTGAAACCAAACCTGTTCTTAGAAATCAAGACCTGGAAATTGATTCCCCGTTTAATACCTACCTTTACCCCGACCTTCCTCCAGGGCCAATTGCTTCTCCCGGTCTGCAATCACTGCAAGCGGCACTCTATCCGACCGATGTAGATTATTTGTACTTTGTTTCAAAAGAAGACGGAAGCGGAAGCCATTATTTCAGCAGAACCCTCCGGGAACACAACAACTATAAAAATCTTGCACAGCAAAACCGCCGTCAATAAAATACTGAAGTTTGGAGCCGGTGGCCCGGCAGGCCAGAAAAATAATGATACTGTGCCTGCCGCGTGATCATCATCTACTCTAAAACTACTTATCTTCTTTGTGTTTTCTTTTGTTATTATTTTTGCCATAACCGTGCAGTATAGGCTTACAAAGAATGGTAAAAAATAGTTTGCAAAGGGCACAAAGGGGAGTGGTATTTTGGGCTTCAAACGCCGTCAAAGAATTTTAACTCTTCTTATTTTCTGTATAATAATTTTCGTGCTTCTATCTTTCAGGCTTGCTTATATACAGCTTGTGCGCGGATATTCTTTCGCCCGGGATGCAGTCAGGCAGAGAGCGCATATAGTCACTCTGGACTATAATCGCGGAGATATACTTGACAGGAATGGTATTTCGTTATTAGGCGGAGAAAAAGAAAAAGTTCTCATTCTCTTTCCCGGCTTATTAGCAAAGGGAGACCCGGAAACAAGGGAATTTGTGTCCAATATGCTTCCTTCTGTGTCATTGTCCGGCCGGCCTGTAATCGCTTTAAGGCAGTTAAATGAACAAGAGGAAGCTTGTTTTAAGGAACTTAAGAGCAACGGGCTGGTTGTTGCTGAAGCACAAAAGCGTTATGGATTGGAAGCCCTGGCAACTCATGTAGTAGGGCATGTAGGTCCTGATGACGGAGAAGGAAAGGTTGGTTTGGAGCTCATTTTTAACAGGGAACTAAGTGGAAGCATGCCAAATGCTCTGGCTGCTGTCGTAGATGGGAAAAATAATCTGGTAAAAGGGCTTGGCTTTCGATTATGGGGAGAATTTGTTTCTTCGCGTCCTTATAATCTTGTTTTGACCATTGACGGAAATATTCAGAAGAAAGTAGAGGAAATAATTGATGAACGAATTAAAAGAGGCGCTGTTATCGTTATGGATTCCCAAAACGGTGATATTCTTGCCATGGCCAGCAGGCCCAATTATTTTCAGACAAGCCTCTCCGATTATTTGAAGAGGACAGATAATTATAAAGCTTTTTTAGAAACCCAACCGTTTATTAATCGAACAATTTTAAGCTATCCTCCAGGTTCTGTTTTTAAAATTGTCGTTGCTGCAGCGGCACTGGAATCCGGTCATTATTCTCTGGAAAGCAAATTTTACTGTTCCGGTTCCAAACAAATAGGTGAACAGCTTTTTCGCTGTTATCGTAATACAGCTCACGGTCATATTACACTGGCTCAGGCTTTTGCACATTCTTGCAACACTACCTTTATTGAACTGGCCATGAAATTGGGACGGGAAACGGTTTATGATTATGCCGGGAAGTTTGGTTTAGGGCAAGTAACAGGACTTCCGCTGGGAAGCAGTGCCCAGGGAGGAGAAGCGGCCGGTTATATTCCTTCTCCGCAGGAGATACCTTATTTGGGAGATCTGGCTTTAATGGCCATCGGCCAGGGAAGTGTGCAAGTGACTCCCCTGCAGGGTGCCCGCTTAACTTCTGCTATCGTTAACGGTGGTTATCTTACGGAACCCCGGCTGGTCAGCGCTCTGCAGACACAGGACGGAATTGTGGCGAAGCAGTTTCCGGAAGGGAGAAGAACCCGTGTTATAAATTCCTTCACCGCAGCACAGATACGCTATATGATGTTCGGGGTAGTGGAATACGGAACCGGGAAGAAGGCATCCAGTGACAGACTTCTGCTGGGAGGAAAGAGTGGTACGGCAGAAACAGGGCGTCGATTAAACGGTGAACCAGAACAATATTCCTGGTTTACAGGTTTTCTGCCCCTGGGAGATAGCCAGAAAGTCATCACGGTTTTTATTGAGGAACCGCACCGGGGAAATGCAGCGGAACTTTTTGGCGCTATTGCCCAAAAAATTAGCAGCAACTAAATATTGGCAACTCGACTTGCAACAAGTTTACAAGAAGAAATAGCCAGATGGAAAAAATCCTGTTAAAATATCTAGAGGAGGGAGGAAAGATACGATGAAATATATAATTATCCTGGGCGATGGAATGCCGGATTATCCTCTTGATGAACTGGGGGGGGAAACCCCTCTGGAATATGCCCGAACCCCCAATCTCGACCTGCTGGCCAGATGCGGGGAAACAGGTCTGGCAAAAACTGTTCCTGATGAACTTCTGCCGGGAAGCGATGTGGCCAATCTCGCCGTGATGGGCTATGACCCTTCCAAATATTATACAGGCCGGTCGCCTCTTGAAGCAGCCGGTATGGGAGTAGAACTGGATGATGAGGATCTTACGTTCCGCTGCAACCTGGTTACGCTTTCAGATGATGAACCCTATTCCAGGAAGAAGATGCTGGATTACAGCGCCGGCGAGATAAGTTCTGTCGAAGCAGCTGTTTTAATCAATGAGTTTGCCCGGTTGCCGGGAATTGACAGTTTAAAATTTTATCCCGGGGTCAGTTACCGGCACCTTGCAGTCTGGGAAAGTGGACCGTTGCCTGATCATTTCCGCTTGACGCCTCCCCATGATATCTCAGGGCGGGAAATTGCCGAATTTCTTCCCGCAGGCGAAAAAGGCGCATTCATCCTGTCTATTATGGAGCGAAGCAGCTTTTTCTTAAACGGGCATTCCCTTAACAAGGAGCGCCGGGAAAAAGGTCTTAAGCCTGCCAATTCCCTCTGGCTATGGGGTCAGGGAAAAAAACCGCGTTTTGATGCCTTCAGGGATAAATACGGACTTGAAGGGGCGATCATCTCGGCAGTAGACCTTCTCAAAGGCCTGGGTCGCTGTGCTTCTTTAGAAGTTATTGAAGTGCCCGGAGCAACGGGGACACTCCATACCAATTACTCCGGCAAAGTATCTGCGGCCCTTGAATCACTGCAACATGGGCTGGATTTTGTATTTCTTCATATTGAAGCACCCGATGAGGCAGGTCACCGCGGCGAAGTGGAAACAAAAATTGAAGCCATTGAAAAGCTCGATGCAAAGATAGTGGGGGAGATGTTGCGGGGTCTGGAGAGCCTTGCTGATTACAAATTGCTGGCCCTTTCCGATCACCCCACTCCTCTTTCACTACGGACCCACACCCGCGAAAGTGTTCCTTTTTGTATTTACAGAAAAGGAGAGCCGGTGCGTCATCCTGAGCGTTCTTTCAGTGAAAAAGCAGCTGCCGCAGGCCTGAACTTTGATCCTGGCTGGAAGCTGATGAAATATTTTCTTACAAAGTGAGTAATGATCATGCTGAGACTTGTTTTGGGCAGAGCCGGCAGTGGAAAAAGCAGGCTATGTTTAAATGAAATACATAATAAACTCAAGGAAAACCCTTGTTCGTTTCCTCTGGTTTATCTTGTCCCCGAACAGGCTTCATTTCAAGCAGAATATGCCCTGGCAAAGACATCTCCACAGGGTGGTTCAACCC
>CAYQQF010000067.1:0-8901 GCA_964419485.1 uncultured Dethiobacter sp. | reverse complement strand
TGCAACAGTACCGAGCACCCGTAAGTCAGGGCAATCAACAATCCAGTGCTGAAAAATGTTGTTACTAAACCTTGACGCTGAATTGTGTTTGCCAGTAATCCGGGTACGACAATACCAACTGCCGCCAATCCGGAGATAATGCTGTAATCAAAAGGGAATAAGGCAAATAGAATAAACTGCAGCACTATTGCTGTTGTGATCATGGCTACAAATTTTCTTTTGCCGTAGAGAATCATTACTTTGCTTACCCCGAAATTAACTATTAAATAAGTCAAAATGCTGATAAAGAATGTTAAAAATATTGCCCCGGGTAGTTGGATATACAACAGTAAAGCCAGATATCCCGGCACAACCAGACCGGCTGGTAAAACTCCTGTAATTTCCGTAAATAACAGGCTGAAAATTACACCCAAAATAATAACTAAAGTAATATCTGTATATATCAAGTGCATACACCCTTTACGCTAAAGTAATTGTGGCGCCGCTTCCGTTTCTAGGTAAGTTTTCCGTGAATGATCAGGTCAACCAGCTCCTCCCCCCCGCCGTGTATATTGCCAAAGCCAAAAATTATTCTGTTCAAAAAATATTTCTTAGCGATTTTATAAACCTCGAGTGGAGACAATCCTTCAGCATTTATGTACTCCTGTGGAGATATTTTTTTCGTATTCACTCCTTCCGTGATGGGTTTCACTGCCTCGCCCATGGCAACCAGAATATCAATCTGCATCTGCGGCAAGACATCTTCTGCAAACTGTAATGTTCTGTCAACGCGGTCAGGCCGGCAATTTACAATTACCATGGGATTATGTGTTGGATAACCACCGGCTCTTATATGCTCCCAAATCATAAGTGTGGAATCAGGATCGTTGGCGGCAAAGCCATTAACAAAATATGTTAGTCTTTTGTTATCTAATGGATAGATCATTAAGGCACCCGGGTCGGGATTGGCGTTTAACATTCCCCTCAACGCAGTAGCTTTATCAATGTTCAGCGCTTTGGCTACAGCCAGCGCAATAGCAATATTTTCCGGGAAAACTACATATCTAAATTTTTCCAGGTAACCGTCCGGGATTTCTTTTTCATTGGCGATAAGCATACGGCTGTTTCTTCTCTTTGCCTCTAGCGTAAAATAATCATTAAAACTGCTGTCACCAACAATAAGGGTTCCGTTGTGTGGTATTGTGGCCGTAAAGGACTCGGCAATAAAGTCCAGAGTCGGACCGCACAAATCCATGTGGTCTTCGCGAACATTAACGATAACGCCCATATTTGCTTTAACAAGCTTTTCCTGAAAGGTATGCTGGTAATCGGGGGTGACGGCCATACACTCCGTTACAAATGCTGAAGCGCCGAGCCTGGCAGCTTTATTTATGACAGTTTTTTGTTCTATGATATTGGGACCCAGACGCCCTCGTTTAATTGGTTCTTCTTCTTTATGCCAATAAATAATTCTTGCACTGGTTCCCGTCGTTTTACCGACGACATTAACCCCTGCTTCCTTTAAGATGCCGGTGATCAGTCTTGTTGCGGTTGATTTGCCTCTTGTGCCGTTTACATTAATTCTGAGCTTGATCAGGTTTAAGTTTTTATTATGTTTTATTTGTTCGTAAACACCCAGCATAAAAACAAAAACAATAAGTGCTATGGCAAATCGCAAATGGTATCCTTCCTTTCCTTAATAGCAATCACTATAGTAGCCGGATTATTGAACTTATGGTGGAGCATGTCCGCCTTTGCAGTAACATAATGAATGTCTAAGGCAGCTTTATAGCAAAGTATACTCAAAGGATATGAACCGGGGTTTGCCAAAAAATGAATTTTTATTACCAAAGTATAAAAAGTTATTACCGGCTAATTTATAGCAAATTGACAAAGTGGCAACATCTATTAATAATTTTGCAAAAGTTATTCAAAATTTGGCAACAAACATTTAATATTCCTATGGTACGATTGGCTGGAAGGGAGGTCTTGTAAATGAAAGCAACGGGTATGGTCCGTAGAATCGATAACTTGGGTCGAATGGTAATCCCAAAGGAGATTAGGAGGACTTTACGTATACGCGAGGGGGATTCTTTGGCAATCTTTGTGAATCATGAGGGTGAAGTTATCCTGAAGAAATACTCCCCTGTCAATGAAATGGGCGATTTTGCCAAAAAATATACTGACTCCATATACGAGGCCATTGGCCACATTGCCTGTATTACTGATCGGGATCAGGTTATTGCCGTTTCTGGAGACCCGAAAAAAAAGTTCCTAAATAAGCGCATAGGTTCGGGGCTAGAAGACTTCATACAAAAAAGAAAGGCGTTAATAATTACTGAGCCCGACCAATACTCCTGCTTTACATTTTCTACAGGAGAAGAAGTAAAATGCGGATGCACAACAGAGGTCATTGCCCCCATTATAGTTGAGGGATATCCCATTGGGGCAGTGATAATAGCCTCCAGAAGGACAAATATCGTGTTCGGCGATTTGGAATTGAAGTCGGCAGTAACTGCCGCTTCTTTTTTGGCTAAGCAGATGGAGCTGTAAAATGGGAAGGCTGAAAAGAAAGGAGTTACTCCCGTGAACTTGACCGGTTACTGCTTGATTAGAGGAGTTATGCGGGATATAACCGGAAGTATACAGTATTTAATGATTAAGCACAAAAAATTTATGAAAACTCTTGACTCTGAGTTAATCCCAGATGATAGGACAACGCAGCCCAAAAAAGATGATACTTGCAAAAGGTACCTTATTATAAAATTTTTTGCTGAAATACATTTTTTTAACAAGGAAATCTTTCTCATCTGTCGTATTATCTATATTAAGTAAGTGTTGCCAAATAACAGGCGGCAGGGGGTAAGCAGCCTTGGCGATAAGTCCGATTATATTCCCTCTCACAGTCCAGGAAATGAAAGATTTACTGGGGGGGAAAGGCCTAACGGCGGGGGTTCGGCGGGGGGAAAACTGGAAGCCTTCTCGTCAATTTTTTAATTGGCTTAAGTTCGGTGATCAAGGCGGCGAGTCTCATGCAAATGGAAAACCGTGTTTTTAAACGTGAGCTAATCAGTGCAAAGCTTAACAGCATCTTTGATTATCCGCTGACCGTGGTGGTGGCGGCCATGGGCTATGGCAAGACCACCGCGGTAAAAAGTTTTCTGGACGAAAAGAATATTCAATACGTATGGCTTTCTGTGGAGAGTGAGGAATCTTCAGCTCCTTATCTCTGGGACTCACTCACCAGGCATTGGGCCAGAACCGACCCCCAACTGGGAAAGCAGCTAAACAAACTGGGTTTTCCCGCCGATGCGCCCCAAAGGGAAAAGGTCGTCGCTTTGCTTGAGGACCATGCCTATGTGAAGGACAGAGTACTGGTCATCGACGACTACCATCTAGCCCGCTCATCCGCCCTGGACGATTTCCTGGAAAAAATCGTCCGTGCCCGCATTCAAGGCCTGCAGATGGTTATCCTGTCCCGGACAAGCCCTGCCCTAAACCTGGAGGAGTTACGGCTGAAAGGGTATTGCTACCAGGTACAAAGTGAATTATTTGAGATGTCGCAGGGTGAGACAGCTGAATTTTTCAAACTGTTTGGCAACCACATCGATAACGATACGGCAGAAAAGGTGCACCGCATCTCTGAGGGCTGGATTACGGCCGTTTACCTGATCATGCAGCGTTATTCCGGGATAGGCAGGCTGGAGCCGGGATATAACATCGAATACCTTCTGGAAACGGCGGTGTTGTCCCGCTATACTGACACAGAAACGCGCCTGCTTAACTCCCTCAGCATTCTGGAAAGCTTTACTCTGCCGCAGGCGGCGCATGTGACCGGAGAGCCGGCGGCCGCCAAGATCCTGCAGAGACTGAGTGCGGGCAATTCCTTGATCCGTTTTGACGAGTGCACGGATACATACAGGCTGCATAATATTTTCAGCAGTTATCTGCAAAAAAAACTCGCGGAGGAGCTTGACGCTAAAGGGATCCGGAAACTCTTCAAACGTGCCGGCCAGTGGCATGTGGCAAACGGCGATCTGCTTGCGGGGCTGGATTTTTTGTTAAAGGCTAAAGAATATGACCTCATTTTAACGGAATTTGAAAAACCAGAGGCTATCGTTGAAGTTGACAAAGCCCCCCGGCGTATCCGGGAAATCTTCTCGCAGATCCCCGATAAAGTGAAGTTCCGTCACCCCATGGCTAATCTCACTTATGCCGATTTCTATCTCAGCAGCGTGGATATGGAGGGCGGGGCGAGGCTTCTGGACCGGATAGAGGAGTATTACGAGACCGATGAAAACATCTCAGCGCTGTTAAAGCGGAGAATTAAAGGGGAGATAGAACTCTCCAGAAGCCTCCTTTTCTTTAACGACCTGGAAAAGATGCACCAGCGGCAGCGCAGCGCGCACAGGCTCCTTGACGGCAGTTCATCCATCGCGCACAAGGACATGCTGTTTACCTTTGGCTCTCCCCACATCCTGTACCTCTATTACCGGGAAAAGGGGAAACTGTTCTGGATTGTTGAATATGCGGACCAGGTCTTCCACTATTACCGGGAGGTATCCAACGGCTGCGGCACGGGTTTTGAACTCCTGGTCCGGGCGGAATACTGCCTGGAAACCGCCGCTTTTGACCAGGCCGAACTGTACGCGCAAAAATCTGTCTACAAAGCCCGGACCATGGACCAGATTTCCATTATCATCTGCGCCGGCCTGGTCCTGGCCAGGCTGTATGCAGCACAGGGCAGATTTGCCGAAGCGAGGGAACTCCTGGCGGATTTAACAGGCGAGGTGGCAGCCTGCAACAACCCTGTTTACAACAGCACCCTTGACCTGTGTGCCGGCTACCTGGGATGTCTGACAGGTGACTTGCAGTACTTTGCTCCATGGCTAAGAAGCGGTGATATAAAACAGAGCGAAATTCTCTACCAGGGGATGGGTTTCAATTATATCGTTCACGCCCAGGCGGTGCTCCTGGAGAAAAACTTCCTGAAGCTGGAGGTGCTGTGTGAAGGCATGCCGGAGATTTTCGCCCGGTTTAACAACCTGCTGGGCAATCTGCACACCTGCATTTTGGATGCCGCCGCCAAATACCGGCTCTACGGCATGGAAAAAGCCAAGAACGCTCTTTTGCCGGCCCTGGAGATCGCCAGGGCGGATCAGATTGTCCTTCCCTTTGCCGAGTATGGGATGCATATCCTGGATATACTCAAAGCACTGCACCTGGAAAACAAAAGGGATGAGTTCCTGGCCCGGCTGGTGGCCGCAGCGCAACAGTACAGCGTCAATGTGGAACGGTTTAAAGACGAAGGTGAAAATAAACCTGCTGTCCTGCTGACGGGGCGGGAGCGGGAGGTGCTGAAGCTTCTTGTGGAAGGGAAAACCAATAGGGAGATAGCTGCGGCGCTCTTTATCGCCGAGGTAACCGTCAGTAAAAACATTACCTCCATCTACCGTAAATTAGGTGTCAGCGGCAGGCCTTCTGCGGTAAAAAAAGCCATGGAATTACAAATTATTTAATTTTTAAAAAATATATCAGATCTGATAATATGAAAAATTTTGGGTCCCGGCTATGATCATTATAGCCGGGATCGTTTTTTGTCAGAGGAGAGATGAATATTGTCCAAAATAGTGAGGGTTGTCCCGAGGGACGACCATACGTTGCTGATAAAGTTGAAAAACAACCATGCCATTATCTACGATATGAAACCCCGGTTGACAACGGTGCGTTTTACTAAGCTTGCCGACTTGAGTAAATTTAAAACCGTCAGGGTAGAGCATGAAAATACCCTTGTCTGGGACAGCCTGTGCGAGATAACCATCGATGAGATCCTGGTTAAGCTGGCCAGGTGAAACCGCCGGCAGGGGGATCTTTACCCGCGGACGGCTGATTTAACCGGGCACTGAAAAGGAGAGAGTGATAAAAAATGAGAAGGTTTTTTAAAAAATTCATGTGTATTTTTCTGGCTGTGGTTATGCTTCTCGGCCTTTTTGCCGATTGTATCCCGGCGGCCTATGCCGTCAGCGCGGATGACGATCTGGCCCCTAACGGGCAGACCTGGGAGGAAGCCTACCCCAACGGCGCCTTTATCTTCAGGGAGAGCTATCTTTATACCAGAGAAGGTGACGATACGGTATCTATCGTCGTCTACCGCATGGGTGGACGGGAAGGCCGTGCGGAGGCAAACCTGGCCATTACCCCCCTTGCCCCTGAGGGCAATACGGCAAATGCTGCCGGACACAATGATTTTGAGGTTATCTATCCCCGGGACATTGATATTTACCCGGACAGTGAATTCGGCACCGCCTTCGCAGATCTGGTTTTTGAGGACGGCGAATATGCAAAATCACTGGAGATACAGGCTCTTGACGACGGCCTCTCCGAGCCGGAGGAACTCTTTGTCGTGACCATATATGATGCCAGGGGAGCGGAATTTATCGAGGATGCCAACCGTTTTACCGCGTGCATCCAGGACAATGATCCTTACGTGGAAAGCCAAGTATACTTCCCCCAAAAGATGTTAAGTTTCGACAAGAGCGGGGGCAGCGCCGTCCTGGAGGTAGCCAGAATCGGCGGAACCCAGTACGTCTTCTCCGTGGATTATGAGACCGTTTCAGACAGTGCCGCTGCCGGGGCGGATTTCGTTCACACCGCCGGAACCCTGCTCTTTAACTGCGGCGAGGAGACGGCGGCCATAGAAATCCCCCTTATTAACGACAACGTGAAGATGGAGGAAGCGGAGAGGTCCTTCGGCGTGGTTCTCTCCAATCCCAGGGGCGGAAGCATTGTAGATGGAGCCGGAGAGGCAAAGATTAGTCTTTACAATTCCCTTGCAAAAGGCGCGGTGATGAATATCGCCACCCTGGTGACCGATGCCGGGTCCATCGACATCAGCGCCAAAGCTGTTATCTCCGCTCAAGCCATTGCCTCCAACGGCGAAGAGATCGCGGTGGTTCCGCAGGTGAAAGAGCTGGTGCCCCTGCAGGAAGCCGCACCTGCGCCGGCAACCAGAGGCGGCGGTATCGGAATTATGTCCGTCGTGCCGCCCGGGATGTGGAAGCCCGCGGCAAATCAGGGCGGCTGGAAAAAGTATACCAGACTTGCCTACGACATGGACAAGTTTGGCTTTGGTTACCACTATGACAATAGTGACGACTATTATGGGGATATTTTTTCCTCCTCCGGCAGCTGGCATACCCTCTCCGCCGAGGGCGATGTGGGCTTTGGTTTTGAAAATGAAAACAGAGTCTGGAAGATTTGGGATGCAAGCGACTCCGATCCATATGGCTATGCCATTATGAAAGACAAAGATCTGGACGGGATGTACGAGTTTTACAGTGCCATGTCAGGACATGCCTCCATGCAATTTAATGATATAGTCCTTGGTGAAGGCAATGAAGCGGTTTTCTTGCTTTCGGCAAACGATACCCCGTGCGATCAGTTGCCGCATAGTTCCAGGGAGCAGATTAACAGCGTGTTCAACAACAATCTGCCCCTGGCTCATCACGCGGGCCAGGGCCGGAAAGAGTCCATTATTAATATTTCTTTAAAAAACCGTTTAAATACAGATCTATCCAATGTGCATTATGACCGTTTTGTTATGGCCCTGCTGGATCATTCCTGGGAGAACAACACCTATTACAGGAACTGGGTGGACGACCTGTACCTGGAAAGGGCGGCCATCAACAACCTGCAGTACGAAGTGGTCTGCAAGGACGGCGACGATTACCTGGAAGCCAATGCGAGCGAAGTATTACAAAGAATAAAGCCCGGGATCAGCTTTTACAATAACCAGGGCGGTACCGACGCCAACGGAAATCTTTACATAGGCTCAACGTTGCAGCTCGATGTTCCGGATACGGCCGGCGCTTTTTGCATCAAAAGCGTGGAACTGAGGAAAAAGGAAGGGAATGACTGGAGAACCATCAACACAGGGACCCTCTCCGGTGATAATAAAACGGCCTCCATAAGGCTACGCTCCAACCATGAGAGCAAGGTCCAGCGCGTCCAGGATCTTTCTCCCCTGACCGGAGAAAGCGGCGAATACTCTCTTTTCGTAGAAATGGAGAGGAAACAGAGGATTTTGCTCGACTATTCTCCCTGCATCCCGCCTTGGAATACAGGAGAAGAGACGCAGGAGCAGTACTTAAACAGGTCGAGGCTTCTCGGCGAGCGGATAGCATGGTATTCAAGGTATAGAATCCGGGGCACCGTATGGGGTCTGCCTTATCTTGAGAACGGACTGATCAGAAATACCTTTATCTATGTTGATGAAACCGATGTGAATCTCTTTAATTTTCAGCTGGAAAAAGGCGAACATCTGCTTTATGACGGGGAAATGTACGGCGGGCCGGTTCCCATCAAGCTGGAACATTACACCAACGAGACTATCACCATGCTCTTCTATGATGCTGAAGCCATGGAAAGGGAACAGGCGGTCCGCATCAGCGCCATTGAAGCCGTAAAAATGTATCTGGACGAGAACGGAGACGGCGTGGCGGACGCAGGTGATACTTTTCTGGGGTACCTCCATGACGGAAGGTATGCGAACAGCTTTTTTGCTCCCGGGACCGGCACGGACGGAAACCCGAAGCAGAAACTGCTTAAATATGATTATGTCAAGGTGCCGCGCAAAATTGTCCTCTCGCCTGCCGATGACCCGGAGGTTAAATATGATTTAAAGGCTTCTTTCATGACAACCGCGGTCAGCGACAACGAGCTGGAAAAATATACGGCGGAGATGAAGGTGCCCCGGGAGATAAACACGGGGGATACGGCTGTACCCATTTACGGGGCAGAAGCGGCCAGGGGCAGCATTACCGTTCCCCTGGGAGGCGATTATGCCCCGCCGGTTTTTGTGGAAGGTGAGGGCGGCGGCTGGGAATGGGACCCCGGTTTTGAGGGGAATTTAAAGATACCGTT
>CAYQQF010000066.1:0-8938 GCA_964419485.1 uncultured Dethiobacter sp. | reverse complement strand
CCTCCCTGACCGGCCTGACCCGCCTGAAGGTTTTAGATCTGACAAATAACTGCATCAGCAACATCAGCGCCCTGCAGACTTTAACAGCCCTGGAAGAACTGAACCTCAGCCATAACAACATACGAACTATTGCTGCCCTCAACCATTTGACGCGACTGCGCGCCCTGCATCTTGAAGGCAACGATATCAGCAACCTGACTCCCCTTGCTTCCATGCGTCAGCTGGAAACCCTTTTTTTAAGCGGTAATCTTAGCGACAGCAATGCGATCCCGCTGGCCCAGCTCACCCGGCTGCAGCGCCTCATGCTGGCTGACGGGCATATCAGCGATATTACTTTCCTGAAAAGCTTGAAACAATTGCAATGGTTGGAACTGCGCAACAACCAGATCGACAACCTGGAACCGCTGAAGGGCTTAACAAAGCTGGAATGGCTCTCCCTGGCCAACAACCAGGCGGAAGACCTGGTTCACCTGGGGGGATTACGCCAACTGAAATACCTGGACCTGAACAACAACCGGGTACGCGAACTCACTTCACTGGTAAGACTGCGCAACATCGAGTGGGTGGAACTGCAGAACAACTTCCTGGAACTAAAAGAAGGAACACAAGCCAAGCGCGACGTGGACAACCTGCTAGCAAAAAATGTTGAAGTAATCACCCGCCCCCAAAAATTGCCTCTCTACCGGGGCAACGGGCTGGTCACCGCCAAAGCAGGTTCAGGAGGCAAACTATTGCGCACCCCTGTCAACCATTATTTTACACTGCTTAACTATCATACCGGTTGGCGGATAAAAAGCTTTACCGCTGTGCATGAAGGAGGCAAGCCTCTTGATCGCCTGCGGGAATTGGGCCATCGCAATTCCGGTCCGTTAACCTGGTATTCCCTCTCCAAAAACAATCTTGTCGGCGATGAGGAAAACATTTTTTATACGGCAACCTTTCGTCAACCTGGTCCTGTGCAGCTGGGGCTGGCCGTCCAAATCTGGCCGGGATATGCCGGCGATCCGGAGCGCTCTTTTTATATTGCCCAGGTTGTTCTGGAAAATATGGAGACAGAAGATCTTTATACCATTGAACTAGATCGAGACCCCCTCCAGAACAATTTAGAAAACTCCGGGTTAGGAGGAAGTCACCAGCAGGATGATTACCAGCCTAAGGCCGCGACGGCACAAGCCGAACTGGAACAGATTCTTACCGAAGCCCTGCAGCAACGTGTCTCTTCCCTGGAAGTACGCTACAGTGGAGAAGCTCTTCAGATGCCTGTGGAGACAATACTGGAAAACATTTTGGCCCGAGATGATTACCTTAGCTACTCTCTGCGCAGCCGCAAAATCAGCGTGCCCACTCAGCGCGGAGACCTGCTTGTAAACTTCCGTTTCAATTACCTGGCCACACGGGAAGAAGAAAACATTGTAAACCAACAGGTAAAACGTATCCTGCGGGAAATCCTGACACCGGGGATGGACGACCACCAAAAAACTAAAGCCGTACACGACTATGTCGTTGCCCATGTGGGCTATGACCTGAGCTACCATGGATACTCGGCTTACGCCGCCCTGGTCAAAGGGAGAGCCGTCTGTCAGGGCTACGCCCTGCTGATGTATAAAATGCTGGAAGAAGCGGGTGTTGAAGCCCGCATCATCTCCGGCCGGGCCGGCGGGGAAAACCACGCCTGGAACATGGTCAACCTGGAGGGAATCTGGTACCACCTCGATGCAACCTGGGATGATCCTGTTCCCGACTCCCCGGGCAGGATCCGCTATGACTACTACAACCGCACCGATGCACAGATGGCGGCCACCCATACCTGGGACCGGACCCTGTACCCGGCTGCGAATATACCTTATCCCTCCGAATGGTAGAAATTTTTTGCACAGCATAAAAGAGTCCGGGGTCTTTTTATAGTAAGACTCCGGACTCTTTAACTGAGTACAAACTTTTGGCTGTTAATTGAGGGGGTACACCGTTACCGTACAAATGGCTTCGTATTTCCCGTCCTCCGTAATAGCGCTGATAATCGCTGAACCTTCTTTTAGAGGAGCTATAACTGCGGTGTTGACAGTATCTTTGTGCACAGAGGCAATACCGGTATTACTGGATTTCCAGGTAATACTTTTTTCAGTTGCTGTTTCCGGACTCACATAGGCAGTTAACGTTTCGGGCCTGGCACCTACGCGAAATGTTATGATGTTCCTGCTGAGGGATATCCCCGTTACGGGGATATGCGCTTGTTCAACCCAAACGCGACAGGTGGCCACATAGCTGCCCTCTTCCGTAGCGGCAATAATAATTGCTGATCCGGGGTTAATGGCAGAGATAACGGCTTCCGTATCACCGGCCTTATGTACACTGGCAACAGAAGAGGAGGTAGAACTCCAGACAATATTCTTGTTCAGAGCATTATCGGGGAAGACCTCGGCCGCGATTACTTCCGTTTCTCCCTGATTTAAAATCAACTCTCTCGTTTCCAAATTAATCCCGCTCACAGACGCCATTGATATGTTGACTACCTGCTGCTGGGCATCCCAGTCAACCTGCGCACCAAGGGTTTCGGTAAAAAACCATGCCGGAACCATGGTTGTCCCCTTAATGATACGAGGTGCAACATTTAAAAAAATCTTTTCGTCATTGACTTTGGCAATCCCGTTTTCCAGGTCCAATTTAACTTTAATGGCTCCCCTGAATGCCGCAACCGTATTCGTATTTTTATCCCAGGTAATTCTGGCACCCAGGAATTCATAAATCGCCCGGAAAGGAAGCATCGTCGTATTTCCGATACGAACGGGAGGTTGCGGCAGAGAAAGGAACTTTTCGTTAATCTTGACCTTGATACCCCCCTCTTCAGCTCCGGAACAACTTGTACCAGAAAAAAATACCGGGCAAACAATCAAAAGCAATACCAAACAGACAATAGCGGGTACTCTTAGAAATCTAATCATTAAACCTCTCCTTTTGAAAGTTTAAATCTAAAATACTTATCGGCCAGTTCCAGGCCCAAATAAAGCCTTTAAAAACCAAGAAAAAATGCTACATTCAAAACACCTTTCAAGATCCACTATGGAAATGTAACTCTTTGCTGTCGTTAGCTTACCTCTTCTAAGACACGGATGATAAACTTGAGGAATTGTTTTTCTTCCCGGGGAAGAGATTTCAAACGCAGGGAAATTTGTTTCCCCGCATGAAGCGAGAGATTGCGGCGGTAACGGTTAACCAGTTCCCAAAGCTGGCTTCCCTCAAAATTTCTCTCCATGCAGAAACGGACCAGGGTCTGTTCTTTTTGCTGTTCGATACTCTCGATGCCTTTTTCCCGGGCAAGCTGTTTTAGACGCATAACCAGGAGCAAATTTTCCACGGGTGGCTGCAGGCGGCCATAACGATCTTTAAGTTCGTTGATCATATCTTTTAACTCCCCTTTATTCTCCAGCGTGGCTATGCGCCGGTACAGCTCGATTTTTTGCTGCTGGTTAGGGACATAAGTGGAAGGGAGAAAAGCATTTACCTTCAGGTCGATACGGGGCGCCGTCTCCCCGGCGGCAGACTCCCTGCTGCTCCCCTTCATCGTATCAATGGCCTGTTCCAGTAAAGAGCAATAAAGTTCATAGCCGACTGCCACCATGAATCCGTGCTGCTCCGGACCCAGAATATTACCGGCCCCTCTGATCTCCATATCACGCAGGGCAATCTTAAAACCGGATCCGAGCTGGGTAAATTCCTTGATCGCCTGCAGCCTTTTAACGGCATCTTCGGTCATTACCTTATCCTTCCGGTAGGTAAGATAGCAATAGGCCAGACGGTTGGAGCGCCCGACCCTGCCTCTAAGCTGGTACAGCTGGGCCAGCCCGAAAAAATCGGCATCATAGACTACCATGGTATTTACATTGGGGATATCCAATCCGGCTTCCACAATAGTCGTACAAATCAGGATATCATACCGCCCCTGCATAAACTCGTGCATGATCTTCTCCAATTTTTGCTCGGGCATCTGCCCGTGCCCGACAGCAATGCGGGCTCCCGGAATAAGTTCCTGAAGCTTATTCGCCCATTTCTCAATAGACTGGATACGGTTGTAAATAAAATATACCTGCCCGCCCCGGTTAAGCTCCCGCTGGATGGCTTCTTTTATCATGTTATGGGAATATTCTGCAACGTATGTTTGGACAGGATAACGGTTCTCCGGCGGAGTATCTATGACGCTGAGATCCCTGGCTCCGGAAAGGGCCATATGCATGGTCCGGGGAATAGGAGTAGCGGTCATACTGAGGACATCCACATCTTTACGGAGCATTTTTAATTTTTCCTTGTGGCGGACACCAAAACGATGTTCTTCGTCAATAATTAAAAGGCCCAGGTCCTTAAAACCGATATCTTTGGAAATAAGGCGGTGCGTCCCGATAACAATATCAACAACCCCTGCTTTTAACGCCCTGATAACCTCTCTTTGTTCTTTGACGCCGCGAAAACGGCTCAGCAGGTCAACCTTAACAGGGAACCCCTGAAAACGTTCCAGAAAGTTTTCGTAATGCTGTTGAGCCAAAATCGTAGTCGGAACCAGAAAAACCACTTGTTTCCCGTCCACAACAGCTTTAAATGCTGCCCGGATGGCCACCTCCGTCTTCCCATAGCCCACATCACCGCAGAGAAGCCGGTCCATGGGGACGGGTTTTTGCATATCCATCTTTACTTCTTCGATAGCCCGGAGTTGATCCGGTGTCTCCTCATAAGCAAAGCGGCCTTCAAAGTCTTTTTGCCACGGGTGATCAGGAGAGAAGGCAAAACCTTTGGTTGCTTCCCGGGCTGCATAAAGAGAGAGAAGTTCTCTGGCCAGTTCCTGCACCGAAGCCCTGATTCTGTTTTTTACCCGGGCCCATTCCTGGCCCCCCAGCGCGTAAACCCTTGGAGGTTTCCCCTCTCCCCCTGTATACCGCTGGAGGGCGTCCATCTGTTCCACAGGAAGATAGAGCCTGTCTTCCCCGGCGTATTTGATATACAGATAATCCCGGGTTACACCGTCGACATCCAGAGTCCGCATACCCATATAACGGCCGATACCGTGCTGTTCATGGACCACCAGGTCGCCTGCCTTAAGCTCCTGAAAATCCCTCAAGGCGCCTTTCCCTCTACTCCTGGTCCAGGTCTTCTGCTTCCTGCGTCCGGGAAGAATCTCCTTGTCCACCAGGATAACCAGGTTTAGAGAAGGAAAAAGAAATCCGTTTTCCAGGTTTCCGTTAACAACTAGCAGGCGCTTTTCCACTTTTCGCTGCAACCTGGCATTTTCACGGGGAATAACCACGGATAAGCGGTTTTTTCCCGGGTCATCTTCCAGATTTTGTTCCAGTGCCGTCTCCATTTCCGTTTTCGCCAGTTCTAGCAGCATTTCACCGGTCCCCGGGGAATAAACGGGAAAACCTTGTTCTTTAAGCAGCCTTATGATATCTTTGCTCCGCTCTTCGCCTTCGCACATGACAAAAATTTCGTAGCCTTCCGACCACCAGCCCTTAATCTCTTCCCGAAGCAGATCCAGCCGCCCCATAAAGGAGGGCATTGGACGGGCCGGGATATTGACGGTACCCGTTAATCTGACCAGGGGAAGCCGGCGGGAAAAGGTACTTAAAGCCAGGATATTCATCGAAGTCTTTTCAAAAGTTTCTTTTAGATCCCAGCACACTTGTACCTGTCCCGGCAATATATCCCCCTGAAGCAGGAGTCCCGCCTGGTATTCCTGGAGTTCCTTATGCAGCAACTCCGCTGCCTTCAGCGTATTTCCCGGCTCGTCCCAAAAGAGTGTTCCTCCCCGGGGGAAATAATCCAGAAGACCATCGGGTTCAGGATAAAAATAATTAATGTATTGTTCTATACCTTCAAAGATTCCTGTATTTTCCAGCGTCACCAAATGGTTCTCCACCCTGGTTCGCAGCCTGTCTGCAGCGTCTTCCTGACCTTTCCCTTTCAACTGCCCGGAAACTTTCGCAAGTTCCTTCAGCAAATTCTTTTTCCCCCTGCCGGTTGCCTCGGCAGTTAAAATCACTTCAGAGGCGGGAAAAACACTCAGTCCGGAAAGAAATTCCAGGGAACGCTGGCTTTCAGGATCAAAGTAGCGCAGGGACTCTACTTCATCATCGAAAAAAGAGATACGCAACGGCCAGGAAGTATGAAAAGGAAAAATATCGACAATATCTCCTCTAACGCCAAAGGAGCCTTCAGTTTCCACCAGTTCAGTTCTCTCATAGCCCAGTTCCATCAACTTTTGCAACAAAGCTTTCCGCTCAATCCTGACCCCGGGTTGAAGCTTAAGAAAATTCTTTTTCCACAGTTGTGCCGGGATAAGCTTGCTGAGTACAGCAGCAACAGGAGCTACAACCAGGATCTTTTTCCCCTGAGCCAGCCTTTCCAGGACCTTAATCCGCTGCTGGAGGATTTCCTTGCTGCGGGTCAGGACTTCATCGGTATAAAAGAAATCTTTTGCCGGAAAAAGATAAATTTCCTCTGCAGAAAGAAAACCTCCGGCTTCCTCATAAATTTTTTCAGCGCGGGGCATATCCTCTGTGAGCACCAGTGATGCAGAAGATGAAGAGGCATACAGCGCTGCGATAAAAAAACTGCGCTGGGAGCCTTCCATACCTGTTACAAGTCGCACACTTGGTTCGGAATAAAATTCCTTCAGAGCGACAAAAGAAGGATCGTCATGCCATTTTTTCAGCAAATAATGAGGCAATATTCAAATAACCTCCTATTTAAAAATAAATCCTCCAGCAAAAAGAATCACTGGTGGATAGCCATTACAAGGTTGTATCGCATGTGCCTTTTTTCACAATCAAAAAATGCGACCCCCTTCTCCTTCCGGAAAAACTTTCTCGGAAAAACACCCGGAGCAAAGGGTATAAAGAAGCAGGCCCTGTTTTTCATTGTACTTAATTATATCTTCCTTCTCCTCGTCCGTCAACGTGTTTAGCCCCAGTTTTTCCAGGTCCACATCTTCAATCTCAACCGTTTCCTGAGGTTGGCCGCAGATATCGCAAATGTAAGTAACTTTCATCCAGCACCTCTTTTCGCCGCGGTCCGCATATTTCAGCGCTAATTTTTGTTACACCTAAGCTGTTTAATTCGATACTTATATTCTAGCAGTGACACAAGAAATTTATACCGGTTACGTAAAAAGGTAAAAAAAAAGAAGGCCTCATGCAGCCTTCTCCGAAAAACAGATATTTAAAAATCAAAATCAAAAAATGGTCTCCGATTGAAACATTCATTCCGTCCCGGAAGAAAACGCGTTAAACCTGTTCATGGCTTCCTCGATCCCTTTCTGAAGAAAAACTTCCGCTGCATCTGCGGCAACCTGCACCGCATCCTGTATTAGAACCTCTTCTCCCGGTTGAAAAGGAGAAAGAACATAAGAAACAACCCGCTGGTCCCGGCTTTCTACGCTTTCCTGTTCTCCGCCCCGTCCGATGCCGATGCGCAACCTGGAGAATTGCTCACTCCCAAGATAAGCAATAATCGAACTAACTCCTTTATGCCCCCCGCTCCCGCCAGAAGGACGCAGGCGGATTCTGCCCGTTGAGAGGTCCATATCATCGTATATGATAAGCAATTTTTCCTGAGCAATGGAGAAATAACGCAGGAGTCCGGCTGTTGCTATTCCGCTGCGATTCATAAATGTCAGGGGTTTAGCCAGAATCAAATCCGTCCCGGCCAGAGAAGTTCGAGCAAAATAAGACTCGAACTTGACCTCCTTCAATCTGGCTCTGCACCGGGAGGCCAGTTCATCAATAACAAGAAAGCCGGCGTTATGCCGGGTATGCGTATATTCGGGGCCGGGATTCCCCAACCCGACCAGCAGAAACAATGGTACCCCTCCAAGTAATTATATTACTCTGCCTTTTCTTCCGGTTCCGGTGTTTTACCTGTTTCCCCGATTTCTTCACCTTCAGTTTCCGTAATTTCAGGTTCTTCTATCGCCTGGGCAGTTGTAACGGAAGCAATAGTATCATCGGCTTCTTCAAGCATTTCCACCCCTGCGGACAGCTTTAAGCCGGCAACTGTCAAAACATCGCCGACTTTCATTTCCTCGACAGAAACATCAATATACTGGGGAATATCACCAGGCAGGCAGTTAACCTTAATTTCTCTTAGCTGTATCTGGAAGACCCCGCCATCACGAACTCCTTGCGGCTCTCCGATAAAGTTCAAGGGTACTGTGACCTCCAGTTTTTCATCAAGAGAAATGCGAATTAAATCTGCATGGAGAAACAATTCTTTTTGCACCGGATGCCTTTGCAGTTCTTTGATCATGACCGTCTCTCGGGAGGCCCCGCTTTCTCCCTTGACCTGCAAATCCAAAAGGACATTGGCACCTGCCGAGGTATTCAGGACTTTTCTCATAAATGTTCCATCAAGCGACAGCAATACGGGATCTGCACCGCGGCCGTAAACAACAGCAGGCACATAACCCTTTCTCCGCAATGCTTTATTACTTCCCTTAGACTCTTTAACTCTGGGCAATGCTTCGATCTGTACTCGTTCCATAAGATAACCGGCTCTATTGCCGGAAAACACCTCCTACAAATTTGGATTATTGTAACTGCTCAGGAGTCGGGAATCAGACTGAATTCTGAATACCTGAGTAGTAAAGGTTAATTTTATCATATCTTGAATCTTTATTCAAAGAGTTCGCTCACAGACATCTCACCATGCACCCGCTTGATAGCGTCGCCGATCAAGTCGGCAACAGAGAGGACTGTAATTTTTTCTATTTTAAGGGAATTCTGCAAGGGGATGGTATCGGTAACCACCAGCTCCCGAATGGTTGAATTTTGAATCCGCTCTTTGGCCGGTCCGGATAACACAGGATGTGTACAGCAGGCATAAACAGAAAGAGCGCCCCTTTTCATCAGTTCGTCCGCCCCCTGGGTAATGGTTCCGGCAGTATCGATCAAATCGT
>CAYQQF010000065.1:0-9028 GCA_964419485.1 uncultured Dethiobacter sp. | reverse complement strand
TGCTCCCGACGGGTTGGCCATACCGGTATTGCCAATCCCGTACCACATACAACCCACACCCCAACCTCTTTTTTTCATGACCATCCCTCCGCTACAACCCTTGCCTGGACGGCCTGCATCGTTGCTTCAATGCCAACGCTTTGCGACAGGAACTGGCCGGTAGCCGTCGCCGAACCAGGGCGCAAAAAATTTTTCATGCGGATCTCCCAAGGGGAAAGACCCAGTTTTTCTGCAAGCAGATCCATCTGCGTTTCATGAGCAAAGCCCGCCTGCGGAACACCAAAGGCGCGCATTGCTCCACAGTAAGGATTGTTGGTATAAACACAGCAGGCATCAACCTGGACATGGGGAACCTCATAAGGTCCGGCAACATGCACAGCACCCCGGGTAAGCACGCCGGGCCCATAGGAAGCATAGGCGCCCGTGTCAATGAGAATCTGCACCTTGATCCCCAAAAGCTTTCCCTCAGCATTCGCCGCACTCAAATATTCGATCGTATAGGGGTGTCTTTTTGCTGAAGCCGTGAAGGATTCTTCACGGGAATAAGTAAGCTTTACCGGACGGCGTGTATGCCAGGCCAACAAAGCAGCATGGCATTGGGTGGAAATATCCAGCTTTCCGCCAAAGCCCCCGCCAGTAGGCTGCTGGATTACCCTGACTCTGCTCTGACCGATACCCAGCATCGCAGCAATTTCACCGCGGTCAAAATGGGGGTTCTGCGTTGCAGTCCAGACGGTAATACTGTCTCCTTCCCGCAAGGCCAGGCTAGATTCGGGTTCCAGATAGGCATGTTCAACAAAAGTAGTCCGGTAAGTTTTTTTGACTATAACAGCAGCCTGGTCCAAAGCTTCCTGAATATTCCCCTTGCGTATTTTACGGCGAGCAAGGATATTACTTCCCTGGTGAATCAAGGGTGCTTCGGTAGACATCGCCTCCTGCGGTGAAAAAACAGCTGTAGTTTCCTGCAGCTGCACCTCAATTTTTTCCAGCGCTGCAGCGGCAATATGTTGGTCTTCCGCGGCCACCAGGGCCAGGGCATCGCCTACACGCCTTATTTTATCGGTCACCAAAACAGGTTCGTCTTTGAGAATAATGCCTACGCCATTACGTCCCGGGATGCTCTCTGCCGTGAGCACAGCAGCCACACCGGGGAGTGCACGTGCTTCCCTGCAGTCGATTTTTTGCACCAAAGCGCTAGGCACACTGCTCCGTAAAACTCTGGCGGAAAGCGTCCCCGGTAAAGTAAGGTCATCGGTAAAACGGGCCGACCCTGTAACCTTGGCCAAATCCTCTTGGCGCCGCAAGGATTTACCAATTATCTGATAATCATAATCCGCCAAAATATATCACTCCTTTAAAGTACGCCTCAAGTAGCTTTGTTTTACTGCTTTAGCCTCTAAAAACGCCCATCCTTTCCCGGTCAGGCAAGACCAGACTTTGGGTCCAGCAATTAAATCACCATCTTCCCGGCACGAAAAGCTGATAAATAGTTGTTGCCGTGAGGATCCAACCCCGCCATCAACAGCGCGGCTTGCAGGGAGCTCATCACCGTTTGCTCCAGGGGATTTAAAATAACGGCATCCAGACCTTCATAAATGGCCAAAACCAGGAAAGTCCTATCCAAAAGACGGCGGAGGGGAAAACCGTAAGAGATATTGGTTAATCCGATAACCGTTTTTACTCGCAACTCTTTTTTAAAAATATGTATGGCCCTCAACGCCTGCAGACCATTTTTTTCTTCGATGCTCAACGGCAGGGCCAGCGCATCAAAATATAAATTTTCCGCGGGAAATTTTTCTTGCTCAGCAGCCCTGATTATTTCTTGACATAACGCTACACGTGATAATATATCTTCAGGTAAACCGTTTTTCCCTACGGGAAGCGCCAGCACAAAACAATCAAATTCCCGTGCTAATCTTAAAAATGGTTCGCGACGTTCCTCCTCCGCGCTGACAGCATTAATCATGGCACCGGGGCCATGATAGATGAGGCCGGTCCTCAGCACTTCGATTCTGGTTGTGCTTAAAACTAAAGGCTTAGCAGTGACAGACCGGATCACTTCAATCGCCCATTTCATGTGCTCTATTTCATCTTCTATTTCTCCGACATCAAAAGATACATTCAGGTCAATATAATGAACTCCGGCTGCGTCCTGCTGTAAGGCCAAATCCTGCAAATATTCCGCATCCCTGTTAAGCAGTGCAGCACGAACCCTGCTCCGGGCGGCATTGATTAGTTCCCCGATAATCAGCATTGAACGGACCCCTTTAAATTGCTGGTGTGTTAGCCGGACAGGCTTGTTTACTTAAAGTCTCTTAATTGCCACCCAACATCATTCTGGGCAAGAAGAGGGCAATTTCAGGAAATGCTGCAACAATGGCAACTACAAGCAATATGGGTATGACAAAAGGTATAGCTCCCAAATAAATCTCTTCCATTGTTACATCTTTTGCCGTTCCGGCAATGGTAAATAGATTTAGTCCCATCGGCGGGGTAATTAATCCGGCATCCATCATCAGTACGCAGAGCACCCCGAAAGCAATGGGGTGAAAGCCTAGTTGCAAGATCAGGGGGAAAACAACCGGCAGCGTTAAAACCATCATGGACACCGCATCGATAAAGCAGCCCAAGAAGAGATAAACAAGCAGTATGGCCGCCAGAACAAAATACCGGGATACAGCCAGTCCGGAGACCCACCCTACCAGTTGGACTGGTATTGTCGAAAGACCCAAAAAATAGGTGAAGACTGTAGCTCCGGCAATTAAAAAAAGGACCATCGCGGAAACACGCACGGCCTCTTGTAAAGCCCCAAAAAGATTCTTGAAAGTCAGCTTTTTTTTCATCAGAGCAAAGAGTAAAAGCAGCGTCGCACCTGCTGCCCCGGCCTCAGAAGGAGTAAACCAGCCTAAATATATTCCCCCCATGACAATCAGGAAAACTATGGCAATTTCCCAGACATTTTTCAGCGCCACAAACTTATCTTTCCAGCTAACCGGTTCAAGATTGGCAGGTGCCAGGCTGGGATTCAGTTTCACCTGCAGCACTATCAGAGTGATAAAGACCAGCGCCAGAACGACTCCGGGAAGGATCCCGGCAATCAGCAATTTGCCGACAGACTGCTCCGTAAGCATTCCAAAAATTACAAAACCGATACTCGGTGGAATCAGGAAGCCCAGGGTTCCACCCCCCGCAATCGTTCCTGTGGCCAATTTCGACGAATAATTGTATTTTCTCATTTCAGGATAGGCAATACCGGACATGGCAGCTGCCGTTGCCACAGAAGATCCTGAAACAGCAGAAAAGCCGGCACAGGCGGCAATGGTCGCCACTGCCAGTCCCCCGGGAAGCCTGCGGAGCCATTTGTCAAATGTATCGTAAAGCTCCTCGATCGACCCGCTAATACTGGCAAAGCTGCCCATAACCAGGAAAAGTGGAATAACTAAATATGAATAACTGCTGGAAACTTCATAGACTGTTCTGGCTACTACAGGTAAAGCCGCGTTAAGTGAAGTCAAATACCAGATCCCTGAAAAGCCTATCAGCATTAAAGCCAAAGCGATCGGCATTCCCAAAAACAGGAGAACAAATACACCTATAGTACCAATTATACCGGTAGTAATAGGGTCCACCCTTTTCGCCTCCCTGCTTATTTTACTTGGAAACCTGCGCTTGTTTCCTGAACAATTTTTCTGTGGAAGTTAACAGATCAACTAGAAATTCCAGAAAAAGAAGTGCCCCGCCTACGGGAACAAGCAGCCTGAAGGGAAGCTGAGGAATCCTCAAGACATCTGAAACGGTCCGCCCAATATCACCCGCAGCTACTACCCATCCCTGCCAGATAACGATACTCGTAATACCTAAACAAAGTAAATTAACAAAAATCTCTATAAGCGAGTGAATACGAACGGGTAACCGCGAAACCAAAATGGTTACACTGGGATGCCCCTTCACCTGGTGCGTGTAAGCCAGCCCTAAAACGATCACTGTAACCAGCATATAGGAAGACATTTCCACTGCCCCTGGAATAGGTTTGTTGAAAGTAGTGCGGGTAATTACATCGAAAGTGGTGAGCAACATCATGGGAATGAGCACAAACATGCTCACCGCCGATACGCAGTAAGATAAACGCTGAGCCCTCTTTTGGATGTTAGCCAGCCATTCCATATCTATTTCTCCTTTCATTTAGCGCACTACTCTTTTCCCATACTATCCAATACCTGGCAATACAAATTAGGGGTTTACTGAGCAAGAAGAGCGATCCTTTCGCAGCGGAGAGTTAAACAAATCGCCTTTTCCGTTCGAATCTGATAAATATGTTTGCATTTCCGGCGTTTTGCCCAGTAAACCCCCATTAACCACCGCTCTGCTGTTGAGCTGTTTAAGTTAAGATTTTATCTGTACTGATCTACTTCCGCTTCCCACTCGGCCGGAAATGCTGGAAATTCCACGCCTTGCTCATCGAGCACAGCTTTGTAGTTCAATAGTGTCTCTTTGCCCGGAAGACCTTTTTCCTCCATATTATTAACCCATTCTTTAACTACGTTTTCACTGAAAGTAGCATACCAGCGCTCTGCTTCCTCCTCAGGCAGCTCAAAAAATTCTACACCCTCTGAGCGCATTTCGTCCATACAATCCTGGATAACCTCTTCAGTTAATCCGCCGGTAAGCTCGAATGGATTACTGACTACTTCTTCCACAAGGGCTTGCAAATCAGCCGGCATCTGGTCATAAAGAGCCTTATTCATGACCACGCCTTCCGACACACAACCGAAAGTAGCCACAACGGCGTTTTTCCCCAGCTCATGCAATTTGTAAGCCTTGTAAAGCATCGGGCAGGTAACAATACCATCAATAACACCGGTCTCCATCGACAGATAAACATCACCAAGCGGCATAAATACCGGCTCTGCTCCCAAAGCCTGGATCATGTACGTTTGCAAGCCGCCCGGACTCCTGATCTTCAAACCTTTTAAATCCTCCATGCTTTTTACCGGTTGCTTCGTCCAGATAAAAGACATCACGCAGCCATTCAGCGAGAGAACTTTGATATCATCGGGAAACTCCTGGTACAGCAAGCGTTGATACATCTCATTGCCGACATTAACAGCAACATCCTTGCCCAGGACTTTCACAGGCATGGAAAGCACATCGGTGAGCGGAAAACGGTCCGGCGTCCATGTGGCTGTAAAATAACCCATATCGGAAAGCCCGTCCTTCACGATGTCATAATGTTCCGCTGAGCCACCCAGAGCTGCGCCAAAATATGGCGTATATGTTATACGACCATTACTTCTTGTTTGCAACTCCTCGAGCATTGGTGTCCAGACATTCTGACACTCCTCCCCAGCCGGAGGATGCCAGGTGCTAAATTTTATATGAAATGTTTCCTGCTCCTCAGAAACTTCCCCACCGGCCTCCGGCTCACTAGCCGGCGGTGACGGTGCACAAGCTCCCATCATCAACGCTAACAGTATAATCAAACTAATGGCGAGCAACCCTCTCTTTTTCAAACTAACCCCTCCTTGTAGAATATTTTGGATAGCCATAATTAAACCTTGAAACGGAAATCACCATCTTCTTGCCCCTCTCTCTGACCATTCAGAAATGAAAAAAGTATTTTCACCTCCCTTTAATCAGATAAACAGCTGGAAACCTTATACCCAGCGCATACAGACTGTTTTTTCATCCATAAACATCCTCATGGAAGCCATCCTCGATTTTGCTGTTCCTACAAAAGAGTCTCTCCGGGAGCCCAGCGGGAAGAAAGCATAAGGTTGGGCCACGCCCACGTTTACCCCCACATTGCCCACATTAACCTCCTGGACGAATTTACGCGCCTCCTGGCCGCTAGTGGTCATGATACAAGCCGAATGACCCAGATTGGTCTTGGTGTTAATCCATTCGATGGCCTGCTCCAGGCTTTCCCCTCTGATTAATGAGGCTACCGGACCAAAAGCCTCTTCTTTGGCCATGGTCATATCAACATGCACATCCTCCAGGATGGTCGGGCCGAGATAAAATCCGCCCGGATAATTTTCTGCTTTGGCATTCCGGCCGTCCAGGACCATCCTGGCACCTTCAGCCAGTGAAGCTTCAATCCATCCGATCACTTTTTCCTTGCCAGCTTGAGTGGTCAGAGGGCCTAAGTTGGTTTCTTCATCCAGGCCGTAGCCCAGCTTCATAGCTGCCGCTAGTTCTTTGAATTTCCTTTTTAGTTTATCATAGATATCGCCGATGACCACAATATTATCCACTCCGAGACAGCGCTGCCCGGTCATGCCGAAACAAGCCCTTAACAGCCACTCCGTGCCTTGTTCGAGATCGGCATCGGGCATGATCACAACATGGTTTTTCCCGTTACCGTTGATCGAAGATGTTTTCTTCAGTTTGCCGCAGATCTCAAAAAGCTCATGCCCGGCGCGGTTGGAACCAATAAAACCTACTCCCTTGATTTCCGGTTGGCTCAAGATCTCTTTATTAATATTCCGACCGCCGTGAATCACATTAATGACTCCCGGAGGAAAACCGGCTTCCTGCGCTACCCAAGAGACGTATTCCCCGGCAACAGGATCCTGCCTGCTGGGGCTGACCACAACGGTGCAACCGGCAGCCAGCGCATAAGGCACGAAGGATGACCAGGCGTGCATGGGAATATTACCGGGCGAGATGATTAAAAAGGCACCCAGTGGTTCCCATGTGAGATACTGATCAATGCCGTTGGCCAACTGCATCATATGTTCATTTTCTTTAGCCAGGCCATAGAGAGCCGAGCAGGCTGATTCTATATTTTCAATCACTCTGCGCACAGAACCCTCGGCTTCACCTATCGTGCGTCCATGATCCTGAGTGAGAACACGGCAAAGTACATTATAGTGCTCCTCAAACTTAGCTCGCATATCGAAAAGCAAACGAGCCCGTTCCCGTAAAGGATAATCTTTCCAGGTCTGGAAAGCACGGTGTGCTGCTTTTACCGCGGCCCGCGCCTCTTCCGAGGTTGCCGTGGGGTACTCGGAGATAATCTCTCCTGTAGCCGGGTTGGGGTTTTCGTTTACCACTGTCGATTTAGATTCAATCCATTCCCCATCAATAAATAATTTCTGTTTTCCATAGTGCTTCTTGACTTCCGGCAATAAAGCCATTTTCTTTAGCACTCCTTTCTAATGCTTTGATAAATACTCTACCTGCCTGCATAATCATACCAGCAATAAAAAGTGCTTGGTTAGCTTAGTTGGTTTATTAAAAAGTTTTTATATTATTAAATAAGCAATAATTGTACCAAAATTTATTAATTTTAGCATGTCTAACAATCAACATCTTTTTTTCTGCAAAACATTCAATATATTACCGTTATTGTTAGTTTTTTAGCAATAAAAAGTTAAGTAATTATATAAAGAAAAGTATGTATATAATGTAAATTTTCTGTTATTTTCCCTGCTTTTTATCCCCAGGAGAAAGATTTGGCTCAATTGTGACCCACTTTTGTTCCGATTTTAACGCATTGGCTCACAATAGACCCTTAACACATTTTCCCCCAATGAGGAGTTATATTTATTTAATCCATTGCCTCATCTTTTATCATTTCGCGCCTTCTTATCCCATAGCTACGCATTTTGCGGGTAAGAGTGGAGCGGCTTATCCCCAAACGCCTGGCGGCTACAGCGGCAGTTCTGCTGTTTTTCAAAACATCAGTAATCAAGGCCTTTTCCGTTTCTTTAATATTCTTGTTAAGATTGCTTTCTTTTAAATCCCGGTTTAGGTATTCGTTACTAACTATTGGAGAGCTGATCTTTTCTGCAACTAAATTATTGGCCACTGGAAAATCCTTGGCCTGCAAAATAGTGCCTTCAGTCGTTACAACCATTCTTTCCAGAACATTCATTAGCTCCCGGACATTACCCGGCCAGTGATAATTTTCCATTACTTCTATCAAGTCGGCCGATAAAATTTTCTCCTGCCCATATTTTTTATTAAATCCTCTTAAATAATGGATAGCCAGCGGGAAAATATCTTCTTTTCTCCCGCGCAGAGGCGGGATCTCTAAAGGCACAACATTCAATCGATAGTAAAGATCCTTCCGGAAAAGCCCCTTGTTGACAAGTTCCATCAACTCTTTGTTGGTAGCGGCGATAATCCGTACATCTATCTTGATGCTTTTCAAACCGCCCACCCTTGTAAACTCTTTCTCCTGCAGGACACGCAACAGCTTCACCTGCAAATCAAACGGCATTTCAGCTACTTCATCGAGCAGGATACTGCCGCCGCCAGCCAGCTCAAACATGCCGGACTTGCCTTCCTTAGCCGCTCCGGTAAAAGCTCCGGGTTCATAACCGAACAGCTCTGCTTCCAGCAAATCCTTGGGAATCGCCCCACAATTAATGGTAATGAAAGCCTGCTTTGCCCGTCTTTGATTGGCCTTGTGCAGCAGCCTGGCTACAACCTCTTTACCCACACCGGATTCTCCTGAGATCAAGACAGTGGTATCTACATTTGCCAACCTGCGGGCCAGCTCCAAGATATCCTTCATCTTCTTGCTTCTGGCAATTATATCTTTTTTCTGCATCTCGGTTAAGGAGATGTCGGCAAGTTGGGCCTTGTACCCATTAACCAGTTTTTGAGTTTGCTTTAATCTCTCTCTTAATGAATACAGCTCAGTAACATCGTGGCTGCTTACAACCACCATCTCCAGCTCCCCGTCATCACTAAAAACCGGAATTCCAAAGGTCAGACACTTTGTGCCCGTCTTGATTTCTTGTAAGATATTGACAGGATTGCCAGAAGATATGACTCTTTCTGAAACGCTGATATTAAAAATACCTTCCTTAACCAAATCAGACATTTTTTTGCCCACATATTCGCTGACAGATAGCTGTAAAAGGTTCTGCATGGCCGGGTTAGACCGCAGCACTCTACCATACCTGTCCACAATACTGATCCCTGTATGACAGTTCTCAAAAGCAACGTCCACTTTACGCAACTGACAGCGGAGAAGTTGCAGCTCCTCTTTTAGACTGTAATCTACCGGCTGATT
>CAYQQF010000064.1:0-9118 GCA_964419485.1 uncultured Dethiobacter sp. | reverse complement strand
GAATAATTTCTACGTTAAACAATTTCCCGGCAGTCCGGGCGCTAAACAGCCCATCCATAGTATCGTGATCTGTAATACCAATAGAAGACAGGTTTGCTTTGGCCGCCTTAGCAACAACCTCTTCCGGACTTAAACTGCCGTCCGAAGCTGACGTATGAACATGGAAATCAACAAATTTCATTTTATCCTCCTGCAAAGGCTTCTTTTACCATTCTGAGAAAGTTTTCAAAAAGAATTTTTCTTATCTCTTCTTCCGTAAAACCCCGCTCTCGTAAACCGATGGTCAGACGGGGCAAAAAGGAGACATCCTTTAATTCCTTAAGAACAATATCGATTCCGTCAAAATCAGATCCAACCCCAATGTGATCAACTCCCAAAACAAAGGCAGCATGTTCAAAATGGTCCAGCAGCCTGCCCATATCGGCTTTTTCATGCTCAATAAACGTCGGATAAAAAGAAAGTCCCAGTACCCCTTTATTTTCGCGGAGGGCTTTCATCTGTTCATCGGTTAAATTTCGAGGATGATTACAGAGCTCTGCAGTATTTGCATGGGATACGATAACCGGGGTATCTGTTATTTTTAAAACATCCATAAAACCCCGGGAAGAAATGTGGGCAAGATCAATAATCATCCCCAGCCTGTTCATCTCCCGGACAACATCTCTGCCAAAGCTTTTTAATCCTGCGCCGCCCGGACCATCCATCGCAGCACCTGCAATCTCGTTTTCCTGGTTCCACGTCAGTCCCATTCCTCTGATCCCTGAAAGATAGAGTTCCCGCAGCACGCCGAGATCTCCTTCCAATGCTTCTCCACCTTCGATAGAAAGAAGAGCGGCGATCTTTTCCAGCTTTAGTACATCAAGCATTTCACGGTAATTATAAACCGTCACAAGATCATCCTTACAGTACTCCACCGTGCGGTAATACGCATCCAAAAGGTAAAGACATCTTTTTAACGCCCCGCCTGCCGCTTTAAATCCGGGCTCAATAAACAGGGCAAATATCTGGGCTTTAACCCCTCCGGTTTTTAAGCGGGGAAGATCAACCTGGGCACGGTTATTTTCCCCTAAAAAATTATAACTGCCCTTTTCTCCGGTAAAATATCGCAATGGGCATCAAAAATCCCATACCTGTCATGAACTTTTTTAATTTCTTCTAGAGAAATATACAACACTTTATTCCCCTTTTCAAATTATTTTAGAATTAAAAGACAAAAAAAACACTCCCCTGTGAGGAGTATTTTTATAAAAGGAGTATAATAAATTTTCTCGGGGTTAACGCGGTTCAACAATCAGTTTAATTGCCGTTCTCTCTTCTCCATCAATTTGAATATCCGTAAAAGCCGGAATACAGATCAGATCCATTCCACTGGGAGCAACAAATCCTCTGGCAATAGCAACCGCTTTTACCGCTTGATTCAGGGCGCCTGCTCCGATAGCCTGCATTTCTGCGCCTCCCCGCTCCCGTAAAACCCCTGCTAAAGCCCCTGCCACAGAATTAGGGTTAGATTTTGCTGAAACTTTTAATACTTCCATTAAGTACATGTACCTCCTTTTAAAGAAGCAATATTATAATTATTCTATTCTGCAATGATTTTAAAAGTTCCTTCTTTATTAAAAAAATTTTAAATATTAATTTTAGGTATATTTTTTATTATATGGAATCTTTTACTAACATTCTAAACTTTTGTGCCATATGATTCAAACATTTAAAAATTTATTTGTCAAAAACATAAACTTTACCGGCTTCACGGAAAGCGAATAAATTTTCTTCGTCATTTCCATTCTTCCTGGAAAGCAAATATTCAATAAATTCTTCATTAGATGACGTTCCTTTTCCCGGAGATTCTTTTATCCTCGTATCCAAAACCAAATCATTTTTAAATTCGTTCCATATTACTTGATTGATCAGGTTAACCTCCTCCAAAGAAATATTTTCTTTTTTCCAGGTTACCTGCAGCAAAATCCAGGAATCGATCGATTTACGGTTTAAGGTTGGGACAGCAGTATTAAGCTTTGCCATATCGATATATGTTTTGGCAGCATCCTGAAAAGTTTTACGAAACTTTATGTATCTGCTTTTCTCAGGTCTATTTTTTAACATAAAAGACAGTTTAAAGGTGGACTCCATCAGGTTATAATTAATAGTAAATATTTCTGGAAAACGTAATAACAACATGATCAATAAGTCTACAGTTGAAAGTTCCTCGGGCAAATGTTTCAGCTTCATAAAAAACCACTCTCCTTAAATAAACACTTACTCTTATTGCTCTTTCCAGAAAATAACTCTTTCTTCTTATTTATGACTGTTAATATTCCATAATGCCTTTTTGAATTCCTTCAGAAAAAAGAAAAAAGTGCCTTTCGGCACTTTTTACCATTTAAAATTTATCTGGCATACTCTACCGCTCTGGTCTCTCTGATAACAGTAACTTTTATCTGTCCGGGATATTCCAATTCCAGCTCAATTTTTTTAACGATTTCCCTTGCTACCTGGGTTGCCGTCAAATCATCAATTTTATCCGGTTTAACCATGATACGGATCTCTCTTCCTGCCTGGATGGCATAGGCCTTTTCCACACCATCAAAAGAATCCGCGATATCTTCTAACTTTTCCAGACGTTTAATATAAGCCTCCAGAGTTTCCCGCCTTGCTCCCGGCCTGGCAGCAGAGATAGCATCGGCAGCCTGAATTAAGACGGCAATAAGTGTCTGCGGTTCAATATCACCATGATGTGCTGCAATAGCATTGACAATTTCCGGTGATTCACGATACTTTTTAGCCTGTTCGGCACCAGTAACAACATGGGAGCCTTCTGTTTCATGGTCCACTGCTTTGCCGATATCGTGCAACAGCCCTGCTCTTTTGGCCAGCTTGATATCCAGTGAAAGTTCTGCAGCCATAATACCGGCAAGGTGAGCCACCTCCACAGAGTGCTTGAGAACATTTTGTCCATAACTTGTACGGAATCTAAGCCGCCCGAGCATCTTCACCAATTCAGGATGCAAACCGTGAACGCTTACTTCAAAAGCTGCCTGTTCTCCTTCTTCGCGTATCTGGACGTCTACTTCATGACGTGCTTTTTCTACCATCTCTTCAATACGAGCAGGATGGATACGTCCATCAGCAATAAGTTTTTCAAGGGCCAATCTGGCGACTTCCCTGCGAATCGGATCAAATCCTGAAAGGATTACCGCTTCAGGTGTATCATCAATGATAAGATCGATTCCGGTAAGTGTTTCAAGGGTGCGGATATTCCTGCCTTCTCTTCCGATAATCCTTCCTTTCATTTCATCATTGGGCAGGCTTACAACAGATACAGTGGATTCGGAAACGTGGTCTGCCGCACAACGCTGGATAGCCTGTGTAACGATCTCTCTGGCTCTTTTATCAGCTTCCTCTTTAGCCTGTGATTCCACATCCTTAATCATCTGAGCAATTTCGTGCTGAATTTCATCTCTTACTCTTGTAAGCAGAATATCTTTTGCTTCGTCGGTGGACATCCCGGATATTTTTTCAAGCAGAACCAGCTGCTGCTTATTAAGCTCATTAAGTTTCTCCCTGGCTTTTAAAATATCCGTTTCCTGTTTTTTAAGTTCATCTTCTTTTTTTTCTAATAAAGATATTTTTTTGTCCAGATTTTCCTCTTTTTGCACAATCCTCCGCTCCAGCCGCTGGACTTCGGAGCGCCGTTCTTTTGCTTCACGATCAAATTCATTTTTTAATTTAAATACTTCTTCCTTAGCCTCCAGGATCTTTTCCTTCTTCAAAGACCTGGCCTTTTCATTGGCTTCCAGGATAATTTTCCCTGCTTCTTCCTCCGCTGATTTAATTTTAGCCTCCGCCAGATATTTGCGAAGGAGATAACCGATGCCCAGGCCAAATAATATACTGACAATTACAATGATAACAATATTTAATACATCCAACTATACTTTTTCACCTCCTGGTATTATTTTTCAGGTTTTAAACAAAAAATAAAGCTGTAAATGAACAGCTTAAAATAGAAATGGCCAAATTCTTTTTTAGAAATGGTTTACTCTCATTTTCTAAAAATATATATTAAATGCCGGTGACATTAATCATGGTCAATTCTATTTTAAGAGTAAGACAAGAAATCGTAAGACAAGAAATCATGCAGGCTTTTTCATTGTATCCTCTTGGACACTGCTATGTCAAGCAAGAAAGTATTTACCAGGTATCCTGCCAGGCATAGCACAGGCATAAATTTAAGCATTTCCGAAAGCCCGGCTTGCAATGACAGAATGGCTAGCGGATTATTTCCGGATTTGGAGATATCTTGGCGTCTTGTTCCGGAAGACTTTCTTCCGTTTCGGGTCCAAGATGATAATAGTTAATAATTTGTTCCTCAATAGAATGAAAAATTTCAGGGTTGTTTTTAAGAAATTCTCTCACATTTTCCTTGCCCTGTCCTAATCTTTCCTCCCCGTATGAATACCATGCTCCGCTTTTCTTGACGATTTCACTTTCAATGCCCAGATCTAAAATACACCCTTCCCGGGAAACTCCTTTCCCATAAATAATATCAAACTCGGCCTGACGAAAAGGCGGTGCAACCTTATTTTTGACAACCTTAGCCCGGGTTCGATTCCCCACAATATCATTTCCCTGTTTGAGCGGTTCAAGTTTTCTAATATCCAGCCTGACGGAAGCATAAAATTTTAAAGCCCGCCCTCCGGGAGTCGTCTCCGGATTTCCGAACATAATACCAACCTTTTCTCTGATCTGGTTAATAAAAATAACGATCGTGTGAGACTTGCTGATAACCCCGGAAAGCTTTCTCATAGCCTGGGACATGAGCCGCGCTTGAAGCCCTACATGGGAATCCCCCATTTCCCCCTCAATTTCCGCCCTGGGGACAAGTGCTGCCACGGAATCCACAACCAGAACATCAATTGCTCCGCTGCGCACCAGCGCTTCGGCAATCTCCAGCGCCTGTTCCCCGGTATCCGGTTGGGAAACCAGGAGTTCGTCAATATTTACACCCAGGTTTCCTGCATAAAGAGGGTCCAAAGCATGCTCAGCATCGATAAACGCAGCAAAACCCCCGGTTTTTTGCGCCTCGGCAATTACATGCAGAGCAACCGTCGTCTTTCCGGAAGACTCCGGGCCAAAAACTTCAATTATTCTACCCCTGGGCAACCCTCCAACCCCCAGAGCGATATCCAGAGACAATGCTCCTGTAGGGATGACAGCGATATTGCGGATTCCGCCTGAACCAAGTCTCATAATTGAGCCTTTGCCAAACTGCTTTTCAATCTGTAATAATGCTGATTCTAAAGCTTTTTTCTTCTCCATATGAAAACCTCCCGGAGACGATTCTTTAGGTAATTTTCTTTTGAAGATTAATACAGTTATTCTGAACGCCTTAGTATGAACATCTGTTTGATTATATTACTATTCTTTAATGAAAAGGAAAATCCTGCTTACCGAAAAGTATTCAGCAAAAATTCTTTTACGGGAGTATAAACAGGACCGGAAGCATAAAGAGTGCTCTGCATCAGAGAAAAACGATCAATATGGACTGCATACTTACAATCCCAGGGTTCATGAAAAATTCCTGAAGGGAAAAAAAGGTTCGCACCTCTTTGTCTTCTACCTAAGGTGAGATGAGGAACAAAAATATTTGTTTCTTTTTCTTTCTTTCTTTGGCCGGGCTGATAATCTTGTAAAGAGCTAAAAATGAATTCAATTTTCTCAGCAAGAAGTTCCAATTTATCTGAACCGTCCCGAACACCAATCCAGATGACGCGGGGATGATGTAAGTTGGGAAAAGCACCGAGCCGGTCAAAACTCAGATGAAAAGCAGCCGTTTCTTCCGCCAGTTCCTGGAGTGGCTGTTCAAAAATTTGCAGATCTTCCGCCTTAATTTCTCCAAAAAACTTCAGCGTAAGATGCAACAACTCCGGGTTAACCCACCTGATGCCGCTGCTGCGCTTTTGTAACTTCTCCTGTATCCCCGCAATTTTTTCTTTCATCTTACGATCCAGATTTACAGCCAGAAAAACCCTCACTTGATTGTTTCTCCCTACAATGTTGTAAGTAAATATTCCCTTTTTAAAAAGCAGTTTCCTGCTTATCAGAATGACTATCAAAAAGAACCCTCTCAAGACTGTAATTTAAAGGATTATGCTTTATTTTAATCATATCTGCAGCATAGAGGTTTAAATCGCTGCATTCCTCTGAAGATTGAAAAGAGAGCAGTACAAGACTGAAGGTCATATCCATGTCTCTAATCCCCCGGATACCTGAAGCCCCCGTGGTTCCCGCATTAATCTCGATATATTGTTTATGCCGGGCAATTTTCGGGGTATGGATGTGCCCGCCGAGAAGAAGCCGGCCGTTTTCCCTGAGATAAGCAAAAGTGTCCGGATTGTGCGCGGCGATAATATCCACCGGACTGCCCTCCTGAACAATACGTTCAAGTTTAACTGCCGCTTCGAGCACAGCTTCATCATCTGCTATAATTGATTCCTGATAATATGAAGAAGGGTCCGCCACGGCGGCGATGGTCAGTCCTGCAACTTCGATAATTCCCTCTTCAAGAACGAGCACGCCTTCCATTTCCTTTAAATAGTCAACAACCTGGGGCGAATCATGATTCCCAGGGACAAAAACATAGGGAAGGTTTAATTCTGCAAAGAAATCGGCAAAAATCTGCGTTTCAAATACTGTGCCGTAATCCACAAGGTCCCCCGTATCAATAATTACATCCACATGAAAAGTCTCTAAAATGCTGCCGATAAAGTCCAGAGCAGCGGGATTATTATGGATATCGGAAACATGCAAAACTTTAACCGAATTTGCCGTTACATCGGCCGCCATTTCCATCTCTTCTTGTAACTGGGAAATATTTTCTACTACGCCGGCAGCCTGCACTCCCATGCTGTCCACCAGCTCAATCCCCTTTTCCACAATGCTGAAAACCAGTGGCGCCGCTTCAAGCATTCCCTGGTACTCAACACGATTAAAAGCCCCAATATTATAAAAACCGGCCACAAAAAGTACAAGCAGAATTACGACCAAAACATTGATCGAGCCTAAAACGCCCATCTCTTTTTTGTTCATTTTTTTGCGGGACCACAACAGCGAACTCCCGGCACCCAGAAAAAATGACAGAACAAGAAAGGACGCCAGATAACGGATGAATTTTCCCTTAATTTGTTCCCAAAAAATAGAAGGCCAATTATTTTTAAAAGAAGTATCACCAAGAAGATCGCTTAATTCCTGCAGATTAATAAATTTTAAGCTTAAGTGCAAATCAAGGGGGGGCAAATGGGTTCGCGCCGTAATTTTCCCCAGTGGAGGAAGATGAATAATCGTATCTCCTCGTCCGAGCAACTTCATACTTGTTTCAAATTCAAACGCCCCTGTGGAAAACACTGCCGGGCTTAAAAAATGTACAACCAGAAGCAATAAGATCACACTGAGCAGGATCTTCAAGGCAGATTCAACAAACTTCTTTTTCTTTTTGCTGCTCGTTTTTAAGGATATTTCGCAGGTAGCCTCCGCTGATCTTCTCTTTTTCCAGTAAATAATGGGCCACATTTTCAATAATGCTCCTGTATTTTAAAATTATCTTGCGGACACGCTGTTCCTGATTATTCAGTATATCCTTAAGGCTCTCGTGCAGTACGCCGCCGGGCAGATCTGCAGTGCTGACAATCCCGAGAGAAGACATCCCTGCCGAGACAATTTTTTTGGCCAGCTCTACCGCCTGCTGAAAATCGCCTGCCGCACCCGTGCTACGGCTTCCGAGGATCTCCTCTTCGCTGATGGCGCCCCCCAGCAAAATGGCAATCTGCTCTTCGATATCTTCCCGGGTGGAGATGTAAGTGTCTCTGGAGGGAGTCTGGCGGATATAGCCCATAGCTTTTCCCCTTGGAATAATCGTAATTGTGGAAACAGAACAAGAGCGGATACATTCGCTGACCACCGCATGCCCTGTTTCATGAATAGCTATTCTCAAAAATTCTTCCTTATCGGGATGCCGGTCCATTATTTCTCCCATGATAACTTTATCAATGGCTTCACTAAAATGTTTCTTTTCCAAAAACTTCTTCTTTTCTCTAAGGGCACTGATAGCAGCTTCATTGGCAAGGCTTTCCAGATGTGCTCCTGAAAAACCAAAAGTCTCCTGAGCTATGTTTTTTAAAACAACATTATCGGCAAGGGGTTTATTCCTGGTATGAAGTTGTAATATCTGCAATCTTCCTTCCTGGTCAGGCAGATCAACCTGCACAATGCGATCAAAACGCCCCGGCCTAAGCAGGGCACTGTCCAGAAGATCGGACCTGTTCGTTGCGCCGATTAAAAGGACTCGTATCTCATCACTCTGTCCCAAACCATCCATCTCTACAAGAAGCTGGTTTAAAGTCTGCTCATGTTCCAGGTGAGAAGAGCTGCCGTTTCCTCGTTTCGCCCCGAGAATATCTATTTCATCAATAAAAATAATGGCACTTTTTTTATTGCTCTTTTTCCCGCGATCTCTGGCCTGCTTAAACAACTGCCGTATTCTTTGTGCACCAACCCCGGCGTACATTTCAATAAATTCACTTCCCGCAGCCGATAAAAAAAACGAATCCGTATAGTACGCCGCGGCCCTGGCAAGAAGTGTCTTCCCGGTCCCGGGCGGACCTGACAAAAGGATTCCCTTTAAAGGCCTGATCCCCAGCGAATCCATCTTATCCGGAACTTTAAGAAAATCCAGCGCTTCAAGAAGTTCCCGCTTGGCTGAATTTTGTCCTCCAACATCATCAAATGATATCCCCACATTTGTTCCTTTTTTATTAACCGGAACAAATTGCTTTAAACTGCCTTTGGCGTCTACAACCCTGGTCAGCAGAAAAAATAATCCAACCAGGAGAAGTAAGGGATACACATTAAATCCCATTAGAAATAATCCGGCGATGATTCCAAGGCCCAAACCCGCACCGATTTCCTTTATCATGGAAACTAACCTCCATAGCATATATCGAATTAGTCCGGCAAACTAGTAAACTTGTCCGCTGTTATCCGCCGACCTTACAAGAATTATTTCATAAAGATTATACGGACCGGATGAAAGAACAAAGTAAATTCTGTTTTGGTCAACCCA
>CAYQQF010000063.1:0-9145 GCA_964419485.1 uncultured Dethiobacter sp. | reverse complement strand
TTTGCAGGCGGGATGCTTCTTTTTCATCTTCATCCCGCAAAGCCAGATGTTCGTATATTCTCGCCATGTTCAGGTAATTGCTGCCCCGCAGCGGGTCCTTCTTAATAGCCTTGCGGAAAGAGATTTCCGCCTCCTGGAACTGCCCTTTTTCCGCCTGGCTGACGGCGAGAAGAGCGGCTTTTTGGCCGGCCCAGAGGTTCAGGGTGAGAATAAGCAGGATTGCCGACACGATGATCCCCGCACCCCCGGCAAGCCTTGACAGCCATTTACGTGATGGAACGGTGCCGGAACAAAGGGAAAAATCCAGCTCACTCCGGAACATCCCCGTTGCCAGGGCGAAAAGGATAAAAAGAAAAAAGCCGACCACCCCGTAGGAGAGGTTAAAATCCAGCGCACTGTGTGCTCCGATGGCTGCGGCAGGGATAAAGACGGCAACCTGCCACATTTTCTTTTCAGCGGATATCCCCTGGGCAGCCATAAAGCGGAAAAACAATAAAGCATAAAAAACCCACATGCCGGCAAAGGCCAAAAAGGCAAAAACGCCCGCCTCCACCCAGACCTGCAGGTAATGGTTGTGCACCGCCCGGGCAGTGTACGCCTGGTCTTGATAGGCGGTATAAAGGGCTTCCCAGCCCCCTCCACCGGTCCCCAGCAGTGGATAATCCCTGATAATTTTTAGCGCATCCCGGTAATGGGCCAAACGCAGGCTTGCGCTTTCTTCGCGGGAAAAAATACCCTCATAGACACTGGCAGGGAAACGCCTGCGCAAGGCAGACCGGAGAAGGGTCGCATCTTCCGGCTCCTGCTCCGCCGCACTCTCTGCCGATACGGCAACTCCGCGATCTTCCCGAGCCCCGAGCACCTGCATTTCCCTGAACACCGGGTATGTCCAGGCGAAGAGGACCAACAAAACGAGCAAACCGCAGACCGGCAGTCTCAGGCGAACAGGAAAACGGCTAAGAAATAATTCGGCTCCAAAACCCCCCGCCAGGGCAAACAGCAGGGATAAGAATACATATATCCAAACCTGTCCGGAAACGCCCGCCTCCAGGGCAAGGGCGATCCTGAAGATAAAGATAAGACCGGCAACAAGCGAAATAAAGGAGTAAAGAAAAACCCGGAGTCTCTCTTCACGTGGGCTGACCGCGACAAATAATAAACCCAGGAATGGCAGCACCAGCCACACGCCCCGGGAGTAGGTAAAAAAGATGCAGATGGCAAAAAGAGCACCCGCGGCAAGAAAAAAGGGACGCAGGTTCAACTTTTTCAGGTTTGAAGAAAGGCCAAGCGCCAGAAAAAGGCCCGCGGCAAAATATACTGCCGCCGTATTCGGGTACTGCAGAAAGGACTGCAGGCGGTTATCCTCGTAAGCCCCGTAAATATCCCAGCTCCCGGCTGCCGCTCCCAGACCTGTCAGAGAAAGGAGAAGAGAGGAGGCCAAAAGTATGTACGGAAAATATTCCAACACACTCCGGTTGCGGCTGGAGATATCAAAAATCATCAGGTAAACGGAAAAGTACATGGCTGTTGTGAGGAACTCCCCCAGCGCTGCACGCTGATTAACCGCTGCAAAGAAGGACAAAAAATAACAGAAGAGCAAAACAAGGAGGCACCAGTGCAGCGGCGTACCCGACAAAGGAGTATCTTTGCGCAGCAGCTTGAGGAGGCACCAGCAAAGGAAGAGGAAGAAAACGGCGCCCTGAACCGGCAACAGGTCGCCGGGGAAAAATAGGCCCCTTTGAAAGAGGCCGATCATCATTACAGCACCGGTTGCTGTTATAATTAAGGCCGATATAATATTTTCCGTTGCTGATACGATATTAATACTTTTTTTGTTCATAATTTGCTTCCCTTTCACGCTCTTTAGCCTGGTATTTCGCTAGACCAACCATCCCCCTTGATAATAAAATAATAATAGTGTTATAATATAACTATAATATAACTATATTTTATTAAAAGGAGCTGTTTATTGTGGCCAACCTGACTATACGTAATATACCGGACTATCTCCTAAAAATGCTCCGAAACATTTCCAAGACCGAACGAAGAAGTATAAACAGTGAGATTCTTGTCCTTCTTGAAAAGAGTGTTAAAGAATATCACATTGAAAAAACCCCCGAAGATATTTCTGTGGAAGCACAAATCGAACTTTGGAATAAACTTTCCGGTGAATGGGAAGACCCGCGTCCTACATCAGAGATTATCGACGACATTCTTTACCATCGCAGCCCTGGTCGGAAGGTGGACTTATAGCATGATCCTTCTCGATACAGACGTTTGCATATCACTGCTTCGGGGTAATCAAACAGTAATCGCCCATCGCAAGAAATTTACCGACCAGATAGCAGTTTCATTTATGACCGTTGCTGAGCTGTATTATGGTGCTGAAAAATCCGCCAATCTCCTAAAAAACAGAACAGTTGTAGAACAATTCCTGTTAACTGTTCGTATAGTTAATTCCAATAAGGCCATTATGAAGCGCTTCGGCCGCCTGAAAGCATATCTTGAAAATCAGGGATCCCCGCTGGACGATGCGGACCTTTTTATCGCAGCAACCGCTTTAGAAACGTGCAACTTACTTGTAACAGGAAACATTAAGCATTTCAACAGAATTGACGAGTTAAAAATTGACAATTGGCTGAAGTAAAAATAGATTCGCCACCCCAAGACATCATCTTTTCGGGAGCACCGGAACCTATCTGGAAAACAACTTCACCGAAGACGCTCTGAACCGGCAACAGGTCGCCAAGGGAAATAGGCCTCTTTGAAAGAGGCCTATTATCAGTACAGCTCCGGTTGCGATGACAATTAAGACCGGAAGAACATTTTCCGCTAATGTTAATATATTACTGTTTTCTCTTTTCATAATTCACCGGGAAAAATCAATAACTTTAGCAGACCTCAAAAAACTTCTGGAAAGGGGTCCTCGAACTGAAAACAATACTCTTTTACCGTAACCCTGCCTTCATTAGCCAAATCCTTAAAGGCAACAAACACTCTATAGGATACCATTTTTTCTGCTTCATCATAATCCTCTAAAACGGCTAGAGAAACATCACCTGCCTGGCCCTCTGAGACAGGACCACCCAGGCATTTCCACTGGGGAGGACCTTCCAGATTCTCAGGATCAGGAAGTAGGCCCATGACCCGCGCTTTCCCTTCGGTGTCTAGATAAGACATAAAAAGCCCGTGACTAGAATGGGTGCCGGTAAGAGAGACAGGGCTTGCGGCAGCGGAAACGGACAGAGCCGTGTCAACCCATTCCCCGTCAAACCTGGCAACCTTAACGTCACCTGTTGCTTGTTCTCTGTAGGCAACAAAGGGAGTACCGTTAAAAGAATAGATGGAAACATGGGAAACAGCATTCTCTGAAACAGGATCATTGCTAACATCATTCCAGACCCATACATCATCTTCGAGGTCAGGATCAGAGTGCTGCTCCCCAACCTTGACCGTTGCCTTGCCGCCCAACGAAGCGTCACTGTAGGCCACATAGGAGGTATATTCATCAATATACAGGGAAACAGGCGATTCCGCATTATCAAAAACGCCAACATCATGCCAGCACAAATCCCATCCTAAACCTGAATCATACACTTCCTCATAGACTGCGACTGCGACTGTTGCTTTGCCGCTATCACTATAAGCTAAATAGGGAGTATCCCATTTAACATACAGGGATATATCCGTTGCTGTATTAAATACTGGATCGTTGCCTACCGTATCCCAGAGGTCTTCATACATCCAATCCCTGACTTTAACCCAAACACCCGAGCTATCATTGTAGGCAACATAGGGACCATTACAATAATCATCATCAGCGTACAGAGATATATCCGAAACCCCATTGGCATTTATAGGCAAACACAGATCATCCCAGCCTTCTTCACTATTATATTTTTGTACATATATTTGGTCATCTGAGCTATAGGCAACATAGGGAACTTCATAACTAACCTGTAAGTTAATATAATCTGCCGCACCGTCAGAAAAACCGGGGCTGCCGACAGTGGTCCAATCAGTAAACTCTACTCCGAGGTCAGCGTTGCTGCTGCCCGCCACAGCCTCGGCGCTACCGCCGTTAAAGGCAGCATCCAAAAAAGTGATGGTCAGGTCTGAAATGCTGTCTTCCGCTGCGTGGCTGGTTACCGCCCCGGTCAGCTCAATAAGGGCATGGGTGCTGTCTGTTACAGTTATTTCTACAGATAAGCCCTCAGGCACGTTTGCTGCCGTATAGTATTCATCTTCATCCATTATACCGCTGGTCATGGCAAAGGTTTCACCGGTCAAGGATACGGTAATGCCAGTTCCTATTGTACCGTTATTATCTGGATCTTCAAAAAATGATCCCGCTCCCCATTCCAACATCTTTTGCGGTTCCGGTGCAACAATTACCGGAAATGACATTGTTTTAGTATAATAACCCGTCCTGCCGGCCGTAACCGTAATTGTCGCAGTACCCGCGGAAACCCCGGTAATGTCAAAGCATTTGACCGACTCTATTTCCTCCACTGTTACGGTCGCCACATCGGGGTTGCTGGAGACTGCCGTAACAGTAACATCGGCCGGGGAAAAGGAAATATCCACAGAGCCGGAAGCACCAACAGGGATGGTAATGCCTTCCGGATTGCTGATGCTGGCCGTAATTGTGCTCAGGGCAGGTGAGTCGTCGTAGTCACCGTCATCCGGTGAAGGAGGCGGCTGAGAGGTGCCATCCTTCACCGTCTCTTTCACTTTTTCCAGTTTATCGCCCAGGTTTTGCTGCATATTTTCATTATCTTCCAAGAGTTGATTGACCCGCTCCAGGAATTCCGTTTCCCCTTGTGCTGCGGCTCCTTCAATCAGCTCTACAAAAATATCGGGGTTGTCTTCCGCCAGATACGACAGCGTAATGTCGTCCACGTTATCATAGTCCAGGGGAACGGCACTGTCGGGCAGTTCTTCGTCCGATGATACTCCGAGCTGCTGCCCGCTGCCCACGAAAACTCCTTCATCGGATGGTGGCGGCACATCGTCATCCCCGTCACTACCGGCAGGGGATATATAGAGTCCCCCACCCAAGACTACAAATAAGGTATCTCCGTTGGGTAATACAATACTTCTAAAAAAGGTTCCCCTGACAGCGGCGATGGCAGAGGGGGTGTTCACTTCAAAACGGGAATTGCGCGCCATCACATCTTTGGCGTTGTTCCAAAGTGTGCCCCGCTGGGCACCCAGGATAGTAGTATTGGGACCATCGGCACCCTGGCGGGTAAGGTTGGTCATATCCACACGGCTGTTCGGGCCGATGTGGGTGGTGCAGCCATCATCGTAGCGGATGGTGCAGCTGCCGTCCTTCCCGGTGATGATGCGGTCGCCGCTTTTGAGTTCTATCCCTTTGCGCGCCGGGACGGCTGTGGCCTGCCCAGCGGCCTGAACAAGGACGGAGCCTTCCATGACCGTTATGACGGCGCGGCGGGGAGTGGCTGCCGCATAGCCGCAGGGAATGCAGCTCACAAGCAGCAGTGCTGTGAGCAGAAGCGCCATAAGGCTGCGCAGCAGAGATGATTTTCTCATCCTGTTCCCTGTCCACTGCCCCCCATGTTTCTTTAAACTTATCACTTTATTTTTCATTTGTTATAACGCCTCCCTGTGAAATAGTCCCTCTTTATAGCCGGGATCAAGTTTATCCGGACAAATATTGTTGCTTTACCGGAAAGAGGAGAAGAAGCAGAAGAACCGTCCCCTTGCTTCTACTGTCCCCTTGCTTCTACTCGGTAAGGAGAACGGCCCTGACGATACCGTCCCACTGGACATTAAGGCCCAGGTTTTCACCGACGAAACGCACTGGCAGCAGGGTTCGTCCGCTCACCAGAGATGGCGGGACATCCAGGTCCCGGCGCGTCCCGTCCACCATAACCCTGGTACTGCCCACAGTAAGTTCAATTTTCTTTCCGTCCAGCTCCACTTCAATTTTCCCGCTGCTGCTGTCCCAGGCCACTGTCGCTCCCAGGCCTTCGGAGATAATGCGCAGGGGAACAAGCACCCGTGCTTCGGACATAAGGGGAGGCACATCGGGCTGTAAAATGTCCTTGTTTAAATAAAGAATAATCTCCTGCGGTTTTTGTGCCAGGCTGGCAATATTCAGGAGTGCAGACGGCAGACCCTGCGGATTGTAAACAGCAATACCGCTTTCAGATGTGCAGAACCAGATATTGCCGGATTTATCGCAGGCCACCTGCCCCAAATTATCGCTTGGAAGTCCCGAATCCGCTGCCCGGAGCGTCTGCCAGTTACCATCGCTGTAATATGCTGCACCGGCCGGAGTAGCGACCCAGATTTTCCCTGCGGAGTCCACGGCCAGGGAGCGAATAATGGCTGAAGGCAGACCGCTTTTCTCGTTGTAAAGCTTCCATCCGCCCGAGGAGTCCAGCCCGGCCAGGCCGCCGCCCCAGGTGCCGAACAAGATTGTCCCGGCAGAATCTTCTGCCAGACACCGGACATCGTCCAGGGACAGGCTGCTGTTGGCGACATTGTAAACCTGCCAGCTTTCTGCCGCGGTATCGTAAACGGCAACCCCGTCTCCCCAGGTGCCGAACCAGACTTTGCCTCCGGCTCCCGGGAGCACAGCGTTGAGGTAATCGGAAGGAATTTCGCTGTTTTCCGTATTGTAAAGGGTCCACTCTCCGTCTGCAGAGAGATATGCAGCTCCGTAACCCATTGTTGCTATCCATATGCCGCCTGCTCCGTCAAAGGCCGCATCAACCACCGTATCGGAAGGAAGATCGCTGTCATCCTCCCGGTAGTACTTCCAGGAACCCGCCGTATCCATTACAGCCAGTCCGCCGCCGTCCAGGGCAAAGGCCATGCTGCCGCTTGCTCCCCTGCAGATCTGCCGCACCTGCGCCGGCTCGCCGCCGTTTTGCGCCGCCAGCGGGTAGTTTTTCCAGGACCCGTTCTGCAGGTTAAGACTCGCCGCACCTTTATCTGTGCCGAACCAGACCGTTTCAGCCCCGTCTACATCAGGAGGCAAAATGGAATTTGCTGTATTGGAAGGAAGCGCCAGTTTTCCCGGCATCTCCGTTGTTTCATAATTATAGACCATCCAGGTTCCCTCGGATGGGGTCAGGCAGGCCACACCGCCGCCCCAGGTGCCGGCCCATACCCGGCCCGACTCATCCAGAGCAATGCTTTTGACTACATCCCCGGGAAGCTTGCTGTTATTTTTTGTATAAACCGCTTTGACTTCTCCTCCCGCCATACGGGCCACACCGTCTCCCGCGGCTATCCAGAGGCTGCCGTCTTCTGACAGAGCCAGGTCGGAGAGCATATCCGCGGGAAGGCTGCAATTTTCTGCAGAGTAACTTTTCCACTCACCGTTGACATCCAGACAGGCCAGCCCGTTATAGGTGGCAAACCAGGCGGAACCCTGGCTGTCCACAACGATATCGAGCACATCGTTTACCGGCAGTCCGCTGTTGGCCGCGTTAACGATACGCCACTTGCCGTCAGCGCTCAGATATGCGGCTCCGCGCCCGTCAACAGCAAACCAAATGCCGCCCTCCGCGTCACTGGTTATGGCATAGATACTATTGCCGGGAAGTGAACTGTTAGCGGTATTGAATGTTTGCCACTGTTTATCCGCCCCTAAATAATAAGCGCCGCCGCGCCAGGTGCCGAACCAGACGCCGCCTTTGTCGTCGAGATAAATTACCTGCACCGCATTGACCGTCAGGGGGCTGTTCTCCGTATTGTAATGCGTCCATCCCCCGTAGGAATTGCGGTAGGCAATTCCGCCTTCCGTTCCCAGCCAGAGACCGCCCTTCCCGTCAGGGGCGACGGCATAAACATGGGTGCCTCTCAGGCCGCTGTTAAACTGATGGTAATGCCTGTATATCTGTGAAGCAGAGAGGCTACGCACAAGGACTCCTCCGTTAATTCCCTGCCAGAGATGCCCCCCTGAGATAGCGATATCATAAACAAAATCACTGCTAACAAGCTGCTTCCATTCCCTTTCCATTACGCCCGCATCGCTATCCTGTGCCGCTGCCGGACCGAGAATGAAAGCAAAAGAAAAGATTAGCAGGATAACTAATGTAAAAAATCTGGAGAATAATTTTCTGACCGCCATTTGTACCCGTCCCTTTCCCGTTTGAAATATATTGCCAAACTACAATATTCTTTTTTTTTCCTTTTTTTCCTGCAATATTTTTAAATTTTGCTTAAGTTTTCCAGGTTGCATAAAAATAAAAATGATCATTTGTCGTGTAAATAAAAAAGAGGGCACGGTTTTAAAAAAAATCCCGTGTCCCCCTCTATTGGTTCCTTTCTGCGAAGCTTAAGACTGAACGGCGATATCGATCCCCTCTCTGGCCAGTATGTAAGCCCTGGTCGCCAGGTAAAGATCGTTCAGGGCGGAACAATATTTTAATTCCGCTTCTTCCAGAGCCAGTTCCTGCTGCTCCATTTCTACCCCGGAAATAATACCCAGGCTGTATTTCAATTCTGCCTGCTCAAAGCTTTTCCGGGTGTTCTCCAGGACCAGACGGGCATTTTCAAGAGTTTTTTCAGCTAAGGATAAGGCATCCCGCCTGCTTTCGTAATTTGCCTGCAGTGCTTTGAGGGCATCTTGCAAGTTAATTTCTGCCTCCTCCACTGCCAGTTCAGCCAGGCGGTATTTGGTATTATCGCTTTTCCCTGTATCCTCCAGCTCCTCGATCTCCTTTTGCAGGTTGCTTTCAGCACGCTGGTAACGGACGCTCCGGGTCAGGTCCGGCACGGTTATTTTACCCAAATCAATTGTCGAAGCGCTAAGCTCCACAGACTGTAGCGTAAAAACGAAGTCCAGAGGCAGACCCAGCATGCTTAAAAAGGTCCTCTTCAGGTTTTCCTCTCCTGCCCGCAGGTTCTTCAGGGCTTCCTCCCCCCCCTGCACCGATGCTCCGGCCTCGGCCACCTTCAGGGGAGTGCTCATCCCCAGCTTAAGCATAACCAGCTCCCTTTGTTGCATCTTTTGCAGGAATGCCAGTGTATTCTCCAGATATTCCCTCTGCCTTTCCAGGTTGAGCAGAGAAAGATAAATGTTCTCTGCACTGTACTCGATCACCTTAGGCTGGGTCAGCAGCGCGTCTGTTACGGCGTCCACACTGGAAACAACAGGATCCAG
>CAYQQF010000062.1:0-9232 GCA_964419485.1 uncultured Dethiobacter sp. | reverse complement strand
AAACCCAAGGGGTAAAAAATATGCCGGTTGAAAACAAACAAAAAACAACTATTTTCCCGAAACTGGATCTCAACAAGGAATATCTGCGCAAAGAACTGGGTATCGATCTTAGCTTTGATGTCCTTTTAAGGGAATTTAAAGTCGGGCGTAAACGGGCACTTTTTCTCTTCCTGGATGGTTTTGCCAATGCCGACGCTATTATACTTATCATGAAGTCTCTTCTTTCCGCGGAACAAGAAGAAATTGTTCCTAATACTTTGCAAAAAATTTTCTTCAAACTTCTTCCCTATGGAGAAATCTCTTTCGTCGACAATTTGGAAGAAGCCGTGCAGGAAGTTTTATCCGGCCCGCTAATTTTTTTTCTAGATGGGGAAAAAGAAGCACTGGTCCTTGACATCAGGCAATATCCGGCCAGGGGACCGGAAGAGCCTGATATTGAAAAGATAACCAGGGGTTCACGCGACGGTTTTGTAGAAACCTTGCTCTTTAATGTCACCTTAATCCGCAGAAGAGTACGCGATCCCAAACTGCGAACAGAAATATTTAAAATAGGCAAACGTTCCCTGTCGGAAGTGGCGCTCATTTATATTGAAGATATCGTCAATCCCTCTATATTAAAAAATATTAAGCATCAGTTCAGTAAGATTGATATAGACGGTTTACCGATGGCTGAAAAATCAGTGGAAGAATTTTTAACAAAACAGTACTGGAATCCATTTCCGGGAGTGCGTTACACGGAACGCCCCGATGTCGCAGCGGCACATCTTTTTGAAGGCCATGTTTGCATTGTCGTCGATACCTCTCCGTCGGTTATTATTGCACCGGTGACACTATTTCACCACGTTCAGCATGCTGAAGAATTTCGCCATAATCCCCTGGTAGGAGTTTATATCCGCCTGGTTCGTCTCCTGGGGGTTTTTTTATCGGTTTTTCTGGTGCCCGTCTGGTTGCTCCTGGCGGAGCATCACGCCTATCTTCCTGAGTACTTCACTTTTATCGGCCCTAAGGAAACAACGACCATTCCTCTTTTTGTTCAATTTATCATTGCCAACATCGGATTTGATCTGATCCGTCTGGCCAGCGTTCACACACCATCCCCTCTTGCCACTGCTCTGGGTCTGGTTGGAGCCCTCTTGATTGGTGATATTGCCGTAAATGTGGGACTCTTTATCCCGGAAGTCCTGCTCTATATCAGCATTGTCGCTATCGGTATTTTTTGCACGCCTAGCTGGGAATTGGGCCTGGCCAACAGGCTGACACATTTATTTCTGTTAATATTAACCGGTTTATTTCAGCTTCCCGGTTTTTTAGGAGGTTTGCTTTTCCTGGTAATTTTCCTGGGACAAATGCGTTTCTTTGGAGTTCCTTATCTATATCCACTAATTCCCTTTAACTGGTCTTCTCTGGTCGATGTTTTTTTCCGTAAACCGCTGCCTTTGAAAAACATCCGGCCTCACTTTTTGAAAACAATAGATTCGGATATCAATGAAAAAGGGGAGGGATAAATTGATTCCCCATGATGTAATATTATGGTATAATAATAATCAAATTATAAAAATGAAAAGGTCCTTCATACATGACTAACTTAATTCCCCTGATAAACAGCAGTCTTACCCCGGAAATGCAGGGGATTCTCTATTTTCTTTCATCTCAAGCGTGTAAAAATTCCGAACAGATTTACTGCGCCGGAGGTTTTGTCCGTGATTTACTTCTTGGCAGTGAAAACAGAAAATTAGACTTAATTGTAAGCGGTTCAGCCGTAGATTTTGCCCACCGTTTAACAAACGTTTTCCCAGGCAGATTGACATTTTATGAAAGATACGGAACGGCAACTCTTATCTTGTCAAAGGGTTTTGTTTTTGATATGGTAACTGCTAGAAAGGAATTTAATCCCTTTCATGACACAAATAAAACGGTGAGCGAAGAAGATTTATTGAAAAATGACCTTTTCGAAAGAGACTTTACCGTCAATACCCTGGCCTGTTCCCTTAACCAGGACACTTTTGGCGATGTTTATGATTATTTTGGAGGGCTGGAGGATTTAGAAAACAAAACTTTAAGAGTACTGTACAAACTGAGTCTGTTCAATAATCCACTGCGCATTCTCCGCCTGATCCGTTTTGAGCAGAGATTAAATTTTTGCCTGGAGGAGGAAACCAATCGTCTCCTGCGCCAGGCAATTGACGCTAATTTTTTAAAAAAAGTGAGCAGGGAAAGCCTGTCACGAGAAATCAACCTGTTTTTTCAGGAAATTTCTCCGGTAAAAATACTCTCCCGTTTACTTGAACTAAAGCTCTTTGGGCAGATTTTTCCGCGGGTTAACCCGAATGACGAACTTTTTAAAAGGCTCAATTGCCTGGAAGGAATTTTGCACCGCATCGAGAAAGAAAAAGCACTACAGCCCAGAAACCGGTTTTTACTTTACCTGTGCCTGTTGTTTTATGATCTTTGCGAACATGATCTACAGTATCTTTGCCATCTCATGCGCTTAAAAAGAAAGGAGAGAATGGTAATTATTGCTGTATTAAAAAGCGGAATCGACCTGAATATTGAAGATAGATACCATACCATCGTGAAAGAGTATTTTCCAACATCTCCACATTAGAAAAAGGAGAAAATGAATGAACGACTTTTTGTATCGCATTCCCGCTCTGCTTGTAGCGATTACTTTTCATGAATATGCCCATGCCAGAATGGCTTATGCCTGGGGCGATCCCACCGCCAAGCTGGCCGGGCGTTTAACCTTAAACCCTCTGTCCCATTTAGATCCTATCGGCCTGCTAATGCTGTGGATTGCGCGCTTTGGATGGGCCAAGCCTGTACCGATCAATCCCAGAAATTTTAGAGACTATCGCAAAGGCCTTTTCTGGGTTTCCCTGGCAGGGCCTGCCATGAATTTGCTGCTCGGGCTGCTGGCAGCTTTCCTGTTAGTTATGTTCGGTAATCTTGGTTTTTATTACAAAGTTATCCTTAATAATTTTCTGCTTTACAATGTTTATTTAGCAGTCTTTAACATTATTCCCCTGCCTCCGCTGGACGGGTCGAAAATTATTTCATCGCTGCTGCCGTCTTCGGCTCTCTCATTTTATTATAAGATTGAACCATACGGCCCTTTTATCCTGATCTTGCTCCTTTTCCTCGGAGTAATAGGATTCGTTCTCCAACCTCTTGCTATGATAATAATCAATATATTTCTTTTTATCGTTTCACTTTTCATCTAAATTCTTTTGAAAGGAAGGAACTTCTTTGACGTCAAAAAAAGGAATCATACTTAGCGGCATGAGGCCAACCGGGAAACTCCACCTGGGCAACCTTTTCGGCGCACTGGAAAACTGGATAAAAATGCAGGATGTATATAAATGTTTTTATTGTGTTGTAGACTGGCATGCCCTGACAACAGATTATGAAAATCCACAACAAATCAACGAGAACGTCCGTGAGATGGTTATAGACTGGATTAGTTGCGGCATTGATCCCCACAAAGCAGTTGTCTTTAAACAATCGGACGTTAAAGAACATGCGGAGCTCCATCTTCTGCTTTCCATGATAACTCCTCTTTCCTGGCTGGAAAGGGTACCGACTTATAAAGAACAGCTGCACCAAATCCAGGGAAAAAATCTCTTTACGTACGGCTTTCTGGGATATCCTCTGCTGCAGGCTGCCGATATTCTTATCTATAAAGCCAATGCGGTCCCTGTTGGGGAGGACCAGGCCCCGCATATTGAATTGACGCGGGAAATTGCCAGGCGTTTTAATCATCTTTATCAAAAAAAGGTTTTCCCGGAACCGGAAACACTGCTTAACATTTACAAAGTAGTTCCTGGTCTTGACAACAGAAAAATGAGTAAAAGCTATAATAACGTCATCGAAATCTCCACTCCTCCGGAAGAAATCCCTGACAAAATAAGAATGATGATTACCGATCCGGGACGAATCAAAAAAGATGATCCCGGAAACCCGGATATTTGCAGTGTTTTCGCTTTTCATCGTATTTTTAACCCGGGCAGCCTGCCAGAAGTGGAAGAGCGCTGTAAAAAGGGAGAAATAGGGTGTGTCCAGTGCAAAAAGACGGTATCTGCTTCGATACAAAATTTTCTTGAGCCCATTTATCAAAAACGCAGGGAACTGGAAAAGAATCCGCAATTAATTACGGAGATACTGGAAGATGGAGGCAAAAAAGCCAGGGCTGTTGCCCGGGAAACCCTGGAAGAAGTTCGACAGGTAATGGGTCTGGGATAATCCGTTAAAGGAGGAACCACAAGGTGATCCCCAACGGGAAAACAGAAAACCAATCATTAAGTTTGTTGCCGGATAAATCAGGCAACAAAGATGTTTATGTTGTCAAGCTTCCTGTTTTTGAAGGTCCTTTTGAACTGCTTTATTATCTGATCAAAAAAGAAGAAATAAACATTTGGGATATTTCTCTGTCACGGATCACCGAAGAATACCTGGATTACCTGCAAAAAATGCGCATATTGAGGATAGATACTGCCGGGAATTTCCTGGTCATGGCCTCTACACTGCTCAATTTAAAATCAAAATTGTTGCTTCCAAGGCCTTGGCAGGATATAACACCAAAGGAGGAAGACGGCTTTTTTTTTGGTTCAAAAGAAGAGCTGGTCCACCGACTGTTGGAATACAGCCGCTTTAAAGCCATATCATTGCAATTAAAACAAAGAGAAACTGAACAAAATAAAATATTTTTACGTTCCCAGGGACCGCCGAGAGTGGTCTTTCTTCACAGGCAGTCTTCTCTCTGCCCATATTCTTTTAAAATTTTGCAGAAGGCATTTGGGAATATATCCGGCAAAGACACTTTAAAAAATGAAAAAAAGGAAATTTTTACTTTTCCCGAAGAAATTACTTTATTAACAAAAATAAATTCCATCCTGGAGAGCATCAAAAAAATGGCGAAGAGAAGTTTTCCCCTGGACAAACTTCTCGGGCGAGGCGGCAAGAAAGAAATTGTCGTAACTTTTTTAGCCCTGCTTGAACTTGGCAGAAGGGGAAGAATTTATTTGACTCAGCAAATACTCTTTGGAAAAATACGTATTTTTAATAAACAATAAATCAGAAAGGATCGCCCTTGTATGAATGGAAAAAAGACGCTTTCAACTCTAGCTCTGCTTGAAGCTGTTCTTTTTATCTCACATAAGCCCCTTTCCATTGAGCAGTTAAGCCAGGTCTGCCAGGTTTCCAGCCTGGAGATGAAAAATACGGTGAGAGCACTTAAACTTGTGCTGGAGCAAGAAGACAGGGGGCTGGTCCTGCTGGAAAGGAGCGAGGGATATCAACTTGGAACAAAACCGGAAGCTGCCGGCTTCCTGGAAAAGCTCTTCACTGAAGATTATCCTGAAGCGCCTCTCTCCCAGGCAGCTCTGGAAACCTTATCCATCATCGCCTTTAAACAACCCGTAACAAAAATTGAAATAGAAAAAATCCGCGGCGTAAACGTCGACAGTGTCATGGAAAATCTTCTGAGAAGAAACCTTATTAAAGTAGGGGGGCGAAAAGAGGGAATAGGAAGACCGCTTCTTTACAATACTACTCCAGAATTTCTCCGCTATTTTGGCTTGAAGGACCTTACTGAATTAAAGAGCACAGAGGAAGCAGCAGCAGAAGCTGCAGCAGCTGCAGGAGAAGAAGAAGAAGAAGAAGAAGAAAAAAAAGATGTTGTAGATTTTTCTGGAAATGGAGAAACTAAATAGAAAAAGCTGAATGCTGAATAGTTTAAAAGCAGGTGTTACTTGAGTGGAGCCGGCAGCTTATTTCTATTTATGTTTTCTCTTATTTTTTTTCTTCATCACTTTGATGCTGATCCCCTTGACGATACGTATAAAAATTGATAACTGGCGGAAAAATAACTGCATCTCTCTGGAGATTAAGCTGCTTTTCTTTTCAATTCATAAAACTTATTATTTATCAAAATATTTTACTGCCCCTAAAAGTACAGCATCAAAATTTTTCTCTTTGAAGAAAATTTTAGATGAGCAAAACTATCATAAGCTGCTTGATATTTTCTTAAACAGCCTGGCTATTTTTCACCGTCAGTTGAAAAAATTTACCTGGAGGCGCCTGGACCTGAAATTAAAATTAGGTACTGGAAACCCTGCAGGGACTGCACTTATTATGGGAAGTTTACATGGAACATGCAGTATTTTAAGCGTGTATTTAGGTAAATATTATTCATTCCAGAAACAGCCCCTTTTTTTACTCTACCCATCTTTTACAGCAAGGATGTTGTATTTTGAGTTGTTGTTGGAGTTTAAAACCAGTATGGTAAGGTTGTTGCATTTAGGATTATATCTGCTGGCATACTTTTTTTTGGGAAGGTGGTTTATAAATGCCGGAACATCCAATCCAGGGTTTAATGAAAACGGCCATGGAAAATTTAAAAGAAATGGCGGATGTTAACAAAGTTGTCGGAGAGGCAGTTGAAACTCCCGATGGGCATGTCATTATCCCTGTTTCCAGGGTGACTCTTGGTTTTGTCGCAGGGGGAAGCGAATTCGATACTGAAGGGGGCAACGAAAAATTGCCGGGAGGAACACAGGGAGGATATTACCCCTTCGGTGGAGGCAGCGGAGGAGGAGTTTCCATCCAGCCTGTTGCTTTTCTTGTAACGGGAAAAGATGAAATACGCCTTTTACCCATTGATCGAAATGCAATTCTTGACAGGGTTGTAGACCTTGCTCCCCAAATTGTCCAACAAATTCAAGATTTTATGGGAAAAGGGCAGGGAACCGGAAGACAGGGAAGCGAAAGGCATTAATTTCTGCTCAAATAATTCGATTTTCACAAAAATTAAACGAATCGGGTTCGGTAACACCTCACGGTTACCAGCAAGCGGTTTAAATCCTGCATGATTTAAACCGCTTGCTGTTGTTCATAAAAGAGAATTTATTAGAATAAATTTGTTAAAACAGGGGTGTTTATTTATCCGTGCCGAAAGAGGGAAAGTACTTTGAAAAAGCTTTTATTCTGGTTTTTTTTACTGTTTATTCTGTCCTTTAATACCGCGGCAGCGACTGAAACCGTGAAACCCGAATTAGAACCAATTTCAGCGGAGGCGGCAGTTCTTCTTGACTGGAACAGCGGACGTGTCCTTTATGCAAAGGAACCCCATCTGCAAAAACCTATGGCCAGCACAACAAAAATAATGACTGCCATCATTGCTCTTGAAAAAGGAAATTTGCATGATGAAACAATTACAAGCGCAAAGGCCGCTGCAGTCGGCGGCTCATCTATCTGGCTCGAAGCCGGTGAAAAAAAAACCCTGGAGGAATTAGTGTACGGTCTTATGCTGCGTTCGGGCAATGACGCGGCAACAGCCATCGCCGAACATATCGGCGGAAGTGTAGAATCATTTGCCGATTTAATGACAGGGCGGGCCAAAGAAATCGGGGCTGTCAATACATCCTTTCGCAATCCTCACGGACTGCACCATCCGGATCACTATACCACTGCCTATGATCTGGCTGCCATTGCGTCTCATGCTATGGGAATAACTGAATTTCGCAAAATTATTTCTACTCCGCAGATAACCATCTCCTGGCCGGATCATCCCTGGGATCGTCATTTATACAATCAAAACAAACTATTGGATATTTATTCCGGTGCAGAAGGCATTAAGACTGGCTGGACAACACCGGCCGGCCGATGTTTTGTCGGGTCTGCGATAAGAAATGGCCGAAGATTAATTGTTGTTGTCCTGAATGCTCCCCGGATGTGGGAAGACACTGTTGCGCTCCTTGATTACGGTTTTAATAATTTTACACCATATCCCCTGATAAAAAACGAACAGTTTTTAAAATCTATTGCTGTTCAAGATGGTATATCCGGAAAGGTTGAAGCTGTTGCGGGATCTTCTTTTGATTACCCCCTGGAAAAAGAAGAAGAAATATCAAAGGCAACCTATCGTTTTCTAGTTCAAGAACCATTAAAAGCGCCATTGAGAAAAAATGAAAGAATTGGTGAACTCGAAATATATTTTGATGGCCGGATCGTTGGAGCCATAGATCTGCTTGCCGGAAGCGAAATTAAAAAAATAAGTTTGTGGAATAAACTTAAACAAAAGTTTGGGAGACGTTAAAGTGGTAAATATTCTCTGGGCAGGGATGATCCTCATCGCCATTTTTATTGCCGGAATAAACGGGCGTATCGATATTATTACTCAGAGCATTTTTTCTTCTGCCGAGCATGCTGTAGGTATTGCCCTAAGCCTGATCAGCATTATGGCTTTCTGGCTTGGAATTATGAAAATAATTGAAAAATCCGGTTTTATCGACGTAGTAATTTTTTTTTTTTAAAACCGCTCGCACACTGGCTTTTTCCGGGAATTCCCCGTAAACACAAGGCAATGAATGCAGTGCTGATGAACATGAGCGCCAATTTACTCGGTATGGGAAATGCAGCCACCCCATTCGGGATAAAAGCGATGGAGGAGCTGCAAAAAATGAATCGCCAACCCGACACGGCGACAGATGATATGTGTACCTTCCTGGCGGTAAATACGGCCAGTCTGACGCTGATCCCTACAACGGTCATCGCACTCCGTGCGGCAACAGGTGCACAAAATCCCACTGATATTATTGGAACAACGATCATAGCCACTTTGTGTTCCACCACGGCTGCAGTGCTTTTAGACCGTTTTTTTCGTTATTATCACCGCCGTAAAAATAATAACTTCAAAAAATGATAGAAATGCTAAAAATAGTTACATTATTAAAGTTGGGGAGAGCACTTTGAACCCTTATGTCATTTTAAGCAACATTTCCACATGGATTGTACCCTGCCTTATTTTTCTGGCAATTTTTTATGCCCATCTTCGCGGCATCAAAGTATTCGAAGCATTTGTTGAGGGGGCTCAAGAAGGGTTTAGCATGTCTATAAGGCTCATTCCATTCCTTGTCGGGATGATGGTGGCCATCGGACTGTTCAGGGATAGCGGAGCAATGGAATTGCTGGGAAATATGTTAACACCTCTGCTAAAAGTTTTAAAAATACCGGTGGAAGTTCTTCCTCTTGCTATTATGCGTCCGGTCTCCGGAAGCAGTGCCCTGGCTATTACGACAGAAATTATGAAAACAAACGGTCCGGATTCGTTGCTGGGTCGCATGGCTGCTACCATGCAGGGTAGTACAGATACCACCCTGTTTGTTTTGGCAGTATATTTTGGAGCCGTAGGGATTAAAAAATCACGTCATGCATTAATTGTGGGACTTTTTGCCGA
>CAYQQF010000061.1:0-9310 GCA_964419485.1 uncultured Dethiobacter sp. | reverse complement strand
TGCGACCTCTTGGTCCCAAACCAAGCGCGCTACCAAGCTGCGCCACGCCCCGTTTCTAGTTATGATATTAGCATATACCCGGGTAATTTGCAACACTAACCATATCCAACATCTGTTCAAGAAGATTTCTCAAGAGAATATTTATCTTGATTTAAATAGTATTAACATTTATTTCTAACAACAGGAATTTGGCATAATAAATCCAAAATTTTATGTTTTTTATTGTTTTTTAAAGGAAATTTCTATTTTTTCAGCGAATTCATTATAATAGCCACTATACTTTAAAATAGGCATGCCCGAGAAATATTATATCAATTAACCTTTGGAGACTGCTGGTTTCTTGACTGGAAATGTCTTAATTCAGATCAATTTGCACCTGCCGAATGTTAAAGTAAATAAAACAGGAGCAGTAAGGTATGATTACAGAAATCATTACTCCAAGGTGGGTTTCCTTTCATAATTCCCTGGCTCGTATTCTTAATATGTCTATCGGGATCGTTTCAGCAGCAGGAGAGCTGGTTGCTTTATATAATGCTTTACCTCCACTGTCGGAAATGAAACGCTACCCGAACCTTCATCAGGCATACCGGTTTTTTTTCCTACAAGTGCCAGCTATTGTCGGCAATATTGGAAAACCGGAAATTTTCTCTGATCCCTTAGATCTGCCCGTTGCTGTCATCAAACTTGATTTAACTGTTTTTTTATGTCTGGCAGGAGGCTATGACAAAGAGCATCTCCCCCCTCAGCGCCTTGAAGATTACGGCATTCCTGCTGTTGAAGCGTCCGGTTTATCAAAAACAATAGAGAAAATTAACCTGGACGAGCTAAAAATGCAAGCGGAAAGCATAACAACTGTTTGCCGGCAAATGCTCTCCTCTGTTTCCGAAAGCCGGAAAATAGGACGAAAAACGGGCTTTTCAACAACAGTGGAGGAGATCGGCAAACTCACAACAGGACTCCTTCATCCAGGTAAATTTGCTTTCTCGCAAATTCTGGACCTGATGGTTAATTCTCTGCTCATCCTTGCCGATGCCGAAGACGCTTTCATTTTTACCTGCCGGCGGTCCGTTTGTAATTCTTTTCACCGGGGAATACATGAAGATTTTCTACGAACCCTGGGAGAACAGTGGGAAAGGACTGCACTACAAAAACCTGATTCTTTGAACAAATGGAAAGGTTTTAATGCGGATGAAGACTTGCAACTGCATCTCACTTCATTTGCAAAAAAAAATATCCGAGCCACCCTGGGCGTTGTTAGCCCGCAGTTTGGGGAGGATATTGAAGCCGCACTGGAAGCCTTCGGCAGGCAGGTCAATGTTGTCATGGAAATATCCCTGTTTTATGAGTTACTGGAGAAGCAGATCGGTGCTCTCCTAAACACGATCCGTTATGGTATTATCGCTGTCAACGATAAAGGCAGGACCATGGTTTACAATCTGGCAGCACAAAAAATATTCAAACCGCTGGGCATCACTTTACATGTTGGCCGCCCATTATCCGGGCCGGGATTACCTTCTTCCGTGATATCAGCCGTACATGAGACGCTTTTTAACGGAAATACCTGTTTTTTTCATGAGGATTTAATTGATGGCCATAACCAAAGTTGTTACTTAAGCTTTGATATTTTGCCTTTAAAATGGGAAAACGGAGATATCGCCGGTGCAATTATTATCATTGAAGATATAACAGTACGCGTGCAAACTGAAAGAGCTTTGCGCCAGAGAGAGCAAGAATGTAAAACGCTGCTGGAAAATATACCGGATATTATCTGCCGTTTTAACCGGGAACTCCAATGTATATTTATTAATAATGCTGTTGAAAAACAATTTGGCCTGCCAGGCAGTGATTTTATCGGTAAAAAAATTGAAGATATGGCCTTCCCGGAAGAAAGTGCTTTACTTTTGAGGGAAAACTTACTATCAGCTTTTACTAAAGGTGAAGTGACAACAATAAATCTTGAATTGGCCAAACATCAGCAATCCCATTATTTTAGCGTTAAGTTCGTCCCCGAATTTGATGTGGAAGGAACAGTGCAAACTGTCCTGACCGTTACACGCAATATTACGGAACAGAAAATGATGGAAAATGAATTTTTAAAATCCAGCACATTGGAATCCATAGGAGTCCTGGCCGGAGGCATTGCTCACGATTTTAACAACTTTCTGGCGACCATGCTGGCCAATGTCACTCTGGCCAAACTCTATAAGGATGATCTCAATAAACTTTCTGAAAAAATGGAAAGCATAGAAGCAGCCATTATGCGGGCCAAAGAACTCTCCAATCAACTGCTTATCTTTGCCAAAGGTTCAGAGCCTATCAAAAAAACAATGGATATTAGAAAACTGCTTAAAGAAAGCACTTGTTTCGCTCTCAGCGGCTCCAGCGTCTCCTCTGAATTTTCCTTATCTGAAGACTTGCTGCCGGTGGAAATTGATGAAGGACAAATCAACCAGGTTATCAATAATCTAATCATCAATGCCGTGCAGGCCATGCCGCAAGGAGGGAAAATTATGATAACAGCCAGGAACATTGAACTTAAAAACCGGGGTAAAGAACATTTTTTACCTTTGCCAAACGGTCATTACGTCGTCTTCTCTATAGCTGATGAAGGTTATGGCATTGTACCGGAACATCTGCCCAAAATATTCGAGCCTTTTTTCAGCACCAAAAAAAAGGGGAGCGGCCTGGGGCTGGCGACGTCTAATACCATCATTCAAAAACACAATGGACACATTGAAGTAAAGTCGGCGGAGGGTGCGGGGACGACTTTCAGCGTTTATCTCCCCGCTACAAACGAAGAAGAGCTGATACAAACCGATAAAGAAGCCTTTGTAAAAGGGAAAGGAAGGGTACTGCTTATGGATGATAAAGAGTCAATTCGTAAGTCTTCCGGAGAGATGCTCTCTTTTCTTGGATATGAAGTAGAATTCGCCTGTGACGGTCTGGAAGCGATAAAGCTGTATCAAAAGGCGGAAGTAACAGGGCGCCCTTTTGATGCAGTTATATTGGATTTAACCGTTCCCGGCGGTATGGGAGGCAAGGCAGCGATAAAAGAACTCCTCTCCATAGATCCGGGCGTTAAAGCCGTTGTCGCAAGCGGGTATTCCAATGACCCCGTGCTGGCAAACTACAAGGATTACGGTTTTAAGGCTATCGCGATAAAACCGTATAAACTGAACGATTTATCCCGGGTTATGCATGAATTAACAATAAAAGTCCGCGATGCGGAATAACAAACGGCAAAAAGCCTCCCGCAAGAGAGGCTTTTTGCCGTTTGTTTTACTTTTACTCCATAAACTCAAGGACATCAGAAACATTTAACTCCAAAATTTTCAAACTGGCCAAAATCCGTTCACAGTTTCTCTCCATACACTGCATCCCCCCGGACAATTCCTCGAGACGCTTGATATTATGTTTTACCTCCTGAATAATCCCATCCATTACTTTAAAGTCTGCTTGCAAATTAACCTGGCCAGCAGTCATTATTTAACCTCCCTTAATTTCTCCTCAGGTCTTTAAACCTCTGCACCTTTACTTTCGGCCGGGGCAAAGTGCCATACTCTTTAAACTCGATCCTGAAGGTAAGATTTGTTTTTAAACGAAGCTGACGGGACAAATTATGCTCTATGGCTTCTGTGCCGAGGCTCACTTCCGGACGCTTTTCCACCTTTAGGATTAATACTTCGGCAGCATTTTCTTCTTTAACTTCAAGAAGATATTCATCAGCGAGTTCCGGTGTATTGAGAATAACTTCTTCCACAGACAGCGGATTAAATAAAACTCCCTTTATCTTCGTTATATGGTCTGCACGTCCGTAAACTCCGCCTTTAAGCAATCTAAACGTGCGTCCGCATTCGCATGGTTTGCCCCACATACTGATGTCTTTGGAATCAAAGCGGATACAGGGCTGTGCGTAGCGATCAAAGGTAGTTATAACAATTTTGCCCGGCATATGTAGCTCTTCAATCGGTTCTCCGGTATCGATATCCACCAGTTCAACCAGGAAAAAAGCTTCATTTACATGCAAGCCCCCGGGTTGAGATGTACATTCAAAGCCCCACCCGCCTACCTCGGTTGCTATTGCGTTATCGTAAACCTTTGTATTCCAGGCCTCTTCCATGCGTTTCTTTGTTGTGGGAACGCTGGCTCCCGGTTCCCCCGCACAGAGAATTTTTTGTATATTCAGTTCGCGTGGATCCATATTGAGCTTGTTCTTACATGTATCGATCATTTTTAAAATATAAGACGGAGATGCTATTAAAGCATTGGCTTTTAACTCTTTGATCTTCAGCAAACGCTCTTCCGTATTCAGAATTCCCCCGGGAACAACTTCACAGCCTACTTTTTCACAGGCATAATGGCTGGCCCAGGAAGCTATAGCCACATTGTACCCGAAAGGAATAAATACCCGATCTTTTTTTCGAAAACCCTGAGCCCATAAAATATAAGCCCACATCTCGCTCCACCATTCCCAGTCTTGCCAGGTATCCGGCTGATAGACAGGTTGTCCTGTCGTGCCGCTTGTCTGGTGGTATTCCGTCACGTCATCCAGCGGGACACAAAGGCTGTCCCCATAAGGCCAGGGCTCTTTGGCCTGTGCTTTCCGGTAGTCTTCTTTCTGCACAATGGGTACTTTGGAAATATCCTCCCACTTTTGCAGATCCTCAGGTTTAAAACCGGCATCATCGTATAAACGGCGGTATAATTTTGAATTCTGGTAAGCCCATTTAACAATGCGCTTAAATTTTTTAAATTGTAAATCTTTCATCTTTTTAGGCGGCAATGTCTCTAAAACCGGATTCCAATACTTTTCTTTTTCGTTTTTGTTTTTCTGCATCAAACTTCCCCTTTCTACATGTTATTTTTCTTAAACAAACCACTACTATTATTGGAAACAAGGGTTTATTAACTTAAAACCCCATCAGGGGTATTAACTGAACTATTTCATCAATTTAAGAAAAAATATTAAAACATACCAAATTTTTTAACATTTTAAGCTATAATTCTCTAACTGATTCTAACATATCTCCGGGGGAAAAGCAATAATAGTCATACGAAAAACATATTTTCAAATATAAAAAATCTTTTAATAAAACACGCTGCACAGGTAACCGCTGCACAGGTAAATCTCACTTATCTGAGTAGCAAATGCCCTTCAGGAGTTTCAGAACTTTCTGCATCGCTCTTCCCCGATGGCTAATCCGGCTTTTGGTCACCGGGTCCATCTCAGCGAAGGTTTTTCCTTTTTCCAATGAGAGAAAAAGAGGATCATAGCCAAAACCATGCTCTCCCCGCGGAACAGTAACAATATCCCCCTTGCAGATTCCTTCAACAGTCCGCGTCTTCTCTCCAGGTACAGCAAGAGCAATAACACAAACAAAACGCGCCTTTCTTTTGGCAGGGGGAACATTCTGCATCATGTTCAGCAAAAGAGCATTGTTTTGTTCATCTGTCGCTCCCTCTCCGGCAAAACGAGCCGAAAAAATCCCGGGCTTACCGCCCAGAGACTCAACTTCCAACCCGGAATCGTCGGCCAGAACCATCTCCCCCGTTATGCGGGAGTAAGTTTCGGCTTTCAAAATAGCGTTCTCCTTAAAAGTGGAACCGGTCTCTTCCACGGGAGAAATGCAGGAAACATCCCTAAGCGAGATAATTTCCAGGGGAAGAGGAGTAAGTATCTTCTTCAGTTCCGAAATTTTACCTTCATTAAAAGAAGCCAGAAGCAGTCTCTTTTTGGCAGCCGGGGGTTCAATTTGAGCAGCAATTTCTCCCAGCGATTCACGTTGTGCTAAAATAAGAGACTCTATCCCCTGAGCCGCCAGTTCCAGGAGCTTGTCAAGCTCATCCTTACTAAAAGGCTTTTTTTCAGCAGTTCCCTGAATCTCGACCAGATGCCCGCTACCTGTCATAACCACATTCATATCCACCTGAGCACGACTGTCTTCCACAAATGAAAGGTCCAACATTGCTTCTCCTTCCACAATTCCCGCGCTGACAGCGGCAACAAAATCTTTTAAAGGAAACCGGGAAATTTTCTTTTGCTGCTGTAAATAATGGCATGCTTCGGCTAATGCCACAAAAGCACCCGTTACAGCTGCTGTTCTGGTTCCTCCGTCCGCCTGCAGCACATCGCAGTCCAGCCAGACAGTTCTCTCTCCCAGTGCTTCAAAGTCTACCACAGCTCGCAGTGCACGGCCGATAAAACGCTGTATTTCCGAAGTGCGTCCACTAACCCTTCCCCTGGACGCCTCCCGCACATTTCTTTTGTGTGTTGCCCGGGGAAGCAGAGAATATTCGGCCGTAACCCAACCACGTTTCTCTCCCTTCATCCAGGCAGGAACGTTTTCTTCCACGGAAGCGGCACAAAGTATCCGCGTGCCTCCTAATTCGATCAGCACCGACCCCTCTGCATGTTGAAGAAAACCCCTTTTTATTTGGACTTTCCGGAGCTCCCTTTTTTCTCGATGAAAAATCCTCATTTTTCCTTCTCCTCCGTTTGCCTCCACTTTATGTTTCGCTATTTTTTCCCTCTTTGCCATTATTCCCCTAATAGGTATCTTTATTAGCTTTATTGCCGGGCTTGCCAGACAGGTAATTCATTCCAAAGAGTTAATTAAGCATGTTTACCAAAAAAGATGATACCTCCACCGGTTCTTGAAAAGAAGTTCCATAAGGTAAGGTTATTGCTTCTCCCTCCAACAAGATCTGTACTTTCTTTACCCCGGGAACAGCCGACATAGTAAAGACAATTTGCCGGAAAAGATGCTCTTCGCCGCTGAGACCACCACGATAATTGAGAATTTCACGAGAAAAATCCACAATGATTAGATCTCCTTGCCTAGAAATTCCCCTCAGCATCGTTCCCGAAGGGATCTCGCTGAAAAGTCCGCTCTCCCGTCGCGGGCCCTGTAACAACTCCTCCACAGCCGCCCTGGCAGGATCTTTCTCCCCGGCAACAACGCGGGTTATCGGAATATAAAAAACATGGTTATCACCTAAAACATGGCAGAAATACAAAATAACCTGTTGTGTATCCCCGTAATCATCAATTCCCTCCGCCACTTCCATATTAATGCCCCTCTGGTTAGCACTAAATCTCTCCCCTTTAGTACCTCCCGGGAAAACACCGGGGGCAGTTCCCTCAACTATAATCTCCACCTCTTCAACAGTTGGAAACTGCAAAAGGGTAAAAATTACGCTGTCAAGAACCTCTCTTTCCATCCCCGGGTCATACTCCAGGAAAGAAGCGCTCATATCCACCCGGGCTAGCCCGTCCCGAATAGTCAGTCCCCGCACTTCCGTAGTGGGAGGCAGAATAGGAAGTAAACCAAAACGCATTTCCTGGGCAGGGGCAGGCCCTTCAATAAGCTTTTTTATGGCAGCCTTCCCCACGCCTTCCGTCCAGGGTATGACGATAGTTGCAGGAACCAGATACTTTTTATTTCCTTCCAGAAAAAAAGCCTGGAAGTGAAGAGTACCCTCCGGCAACACATCCTTTACCGGTTCTTTTTCACTCTCCACAGCTTCCGACGGTAAAACCCCTTCAACCTCTGTTTTTTCCTTTTCTTGTAATATCTGCGGAACAATATCCTGGAGACACCCTGTCAGCACTAAAAGAAGCACTGAGCAAAAAAACAGACCCGGCACCAGTTTCCAGCGACGATTTCCGCTCATGGCGACCTCTCCTTTCACCAGAACATATTTTGTATATATATATTTATAGCTGGTGAAAGGAATTTATGAAAAAAACAGCTCCAACAGCTCTACTATTCCTGTTTAATAAGAGGATTATTGAGGTCAAGAATAACCTGGTAGGCCTTTATTCTTTCTCCCAGCAGCTTCCCCGCAAGTTCTTGAAAAGTTTTTGCCGGTCCGCTGACGAAGAAACGGCTTCGTGAATGATCTGCAGCGGAAACATTTAAAAGTCCTTTTTTTCCCAAGGTATCTTTGATCTCCCGGGCTGTCTCTTCTGCTGAGCTGATCAATTGAACCCCTGGACCCATAACTTCCTGAATAACATCCGCCATCAAGGGGTAATGCGTGCAACCCAGAATAAGAGTATCTATACCCACATCCTTTAGCGGCGAAAGGTATTCCTCGGCTACACGCCGGGCTTCGGGAGCCTTAACCAGGTCATTTTCCACCAGAAGAACAAAAAGCGGGCAAGACTGACTGTACAGCTCCACTTGCGGGGCCAGTTTATCAAACACAGTCTGATATGCTCCGCTTTTAATTGTACCCTGTGTCCCAATTACTCCTACTTTTCCCTTCCTTGTTTGGGCCAGGGCGGCTCTTACCCCGGGTTCAATAACGCCTAACAGGGGAAGATCCGTTTTGGCCCTGTAGTATTCCAGCCCGGCTGCTGTCGCTGAATTGCAGGCGATGATGAGAGCTTTAATTTCCTGCGTATGCAAAAATTCCATAATTTCATAGACGAATATCCTTACCTGTTCATGAGGCCTGGGACCGTAAGGAAATCGAGCTGTATCTCCAAAATAAATAACTTTTTCTCCGGGAAGCTGTTTAAAAATTTCTTTAACAACGGTTAGCCCTCCAACACCGGAATCAAATAAAGCAATGGCCTTATGGTTTTCCAAAAAGAAAGCCCCCTTTATAAAAATTCGAAAACAATGGCTTATGATGATTACTTTGCCTTCCGGCGGGGGAAAAAACCGCCAATAATCTTGCGCGTATCCATTACAGAGACAAAGGCTTTTTTGTCCTCTTTTTCAATCAACTTCATCAGCCTTGGCAAATCCTTTCTTTTTAGAAGTATATAAAGAATATTATGTATCCCGTCTTTCCCGCATCCTTCCACTGTTGTAACACCAAATCCGTTTTCTCTTAACAAATTCTGCAACCTTTCATGAAATTCAACAGAAATTATTTGTACATTAACATGACCAAGCGCTATGCGATCTTCGATTACACCTCCCACATAAGTCCCTACTGCAAAACCGGCAGCATAAAAAAATAGATTGATATAGTTATCCAGATGTCTCACAACCTCGCTGAGCGCTATGATATAAAGGCCTGCTTCGCCAAAACCAATTATTGCAGCCAGGAAGCTTCGCCCCTTTATAATCATCAGAATCCGCAATGTTGCCAGAGACATATCTACAACCCTGGCAAAAAAAATAAACAAACTTACTGCTATAGTCAATTCCAATTGTTAATTCACCGCTTCTCCGTATATCTTAATATTAACAGATTCATAGTCAGTGTAACAACTAAGTAAATAACTGTCAATAGAACCGCCGGAAATCCGGAAATACCCGCTTTACTTATTTTATTGTTTCGCTTTTCCCGC